>DATFUN010000222.1:0-5548 GCA_035260805.1 Myxococcales bacterium
ACCCACCTCCGCGACCAGCGCGGCATACCTGCAGAACGAACCGTCTTGCAGGGCCAGTCGCTCGGTTCGGGAGTCGCATCGCTGCTCGCGGCGCAGGGACACGGTGCGGCACTGGTCCTCATCTCGCCGTTCACCTCGATGACCGATCTGGCGGCGCGCCTGTTCCCCGCGCTTCCGGTTGGCCGGCTGGTGCGCGATCGGTTCGACACTCGCGGGATCGCGCGATCGGTGCGGGTCCCGGTGCTGATCGTCCACGGCGATCGGGACGAAGTCGTGCCGTTCTCGATGGGCGAGGAGCTGGCGCGCACCTTTCCGGACGCGAGGCTGGAACACGTGGAGGGAGCGCATCACAACGACCTCTGGCTTTCGCACGGCCGTGAGGTCGCGGCGGCGATCCGGGCATTCGTCCGCGAGCGTAGTTGATCTATGCAGCGCGGTCTCTCGCGTGTGATCTCCCTGATTGCCTGCCGGCCGCGAGAGCGCGATGCTCGCTGCATGCCGCTCTTCAAGACGCTGCTGTTCAGCGTCGCCGTGCCCGGCACCGTCGTGGTGCTGGTTCCACGCTGGCTGATGCGCGGCGCGGGGACCCTGCAGGATGGGTGGCCGGGGCTTGCCGGCGCGCTGCTGTTCGTCTGCGGCGCCGCGCTCTATTTCCAATGCGCCTGGGACTTCGCCGTCCGCGGCCGGGGCACGCCGGCCCCGGTGGATCCGCCTCGCCAGCTCATCGTAGCGGGCGCGTACAAGTTCGTGCGCAATCCGATGTATGTCGGGGTGCTGGCGATGGTCCTCGGAGAGGCCGCGCTCTATCGCGCCGGCGTGTTGCTGGGATACGCCGGGGCGCTGTTGCTCACCTTCCACTTGTTCATCGTGACCTACGAAGAACCGACGCTGCGGCGGAAGTTTGGCGCCTCGCACGAGCGCTACTGCGCGTCGGTGCCGCGCTGGCTCCCGCGCCTGCGGCCTTGGACCGGTTGAATCCGATCGAGCACTCCTGCTTGACAGTTCTGCCGGCACCGCGAAGAATGCCGGCCATGCGCCTCCTCACCTGTGCTTGTCGCTGTCGGTGCCGTTCGGTGGGCGAGGACCTACCGGCCGTCTGAGCGGGCCGGACGTTCTTTTGAGGCCCACCACCCGGCGCGGTGCGTGGGCCTTCGTGCTTCGGGAGTCCGAAGCGGTTCGCCTCCGATCTCGCGGGTGGTGGTTCTAGCGCGAGGAGCACGGAGTGCGGTGGCGAGAAACTCATCGGTGGGCGGTCCTGGTCGCCGCGATGTGCGCCTCGGCTGGGTGCCGGCGCGGCGCCGAGCCGGGCGGTCAGCTCCAGCTGCTGAACGTGTCCTACGACCCGACCCGGGAGCTCTACGTCGATTTCAATGCGGCGTTCGTGCGCCACCAGCAGGCGGCGGGCGCGCCGAAGGTGGAGATCCGGCAGTCGCACGGCGGCTCCGGCAAGCAGGCCCGCGCGGTGCTGGACGGGCTCGAGGCGGACGTGGTCACCCTGGCGCTCGCGTACGACGTGGACGTGCTGGCCCGCGCCGGCCTGCTGAAGCCCGAGTGGCAGGACTCGCTTCCCTACCGGAGCGCTCCTTACACGTCGACCATCGTTTTCGTGGTGCGCAAGGGCAACCCGAAGCAGATCCGCGGCTGGAACGACCTCGTCCGCAAGGGGATCGCCGTGATCGCGCCCAATCCGAAGACCTCGGGCGGCGCCCGCTGGGCCTACCTGGCGGCCTGGGGCGCCGCCCTGCGGAGAAGCGGAGGCGACCAGCGCAAGGCGCGCGAATACGTCGCGGCGCTCTACCGGAACGTCCCCGTCCTCGACACCGGGGCGCGCGGAGCCAGCACGACCTTCGCCGAGCGCGGCGTCGGCGACGTCTTGCTCTGCTGGGAGAACGAGGCACTCCTGCTCGCCGACGAGATCGGCAAGGAGCGCTTCGACATCGTGGTCCCGAACGTGAGCGTCCTGGCCGAGCCGCCGGTCACGGTGGTGGACAGGTACGCCGACAAGCACGGGACGCGCGCGCTCGCGCGTGCGTACCTCGAGTACCTCTACTCGGAGGAGGGCCAGGAGATCGCCGCGCGTCACCACTATCGGCCTCGGTCGCCGCAGGTCGCCGCGCGCCACGCGAGCGAGTTCCCCCGCCTGGAGCTGTTCACCGTCGACGAGGTGTTCGGCGGATGGGACAAGGCGCAGAAGACGCATTTCGCGGACCGCGGCGTCTTCGACCAGATCACCGTCGCGCAGGCGAAGCGATGACGGTGCGGCGCGCGCGCGGAATCCTGCCGGGCTTCGGGCTCTCGCTCGGGACCAGCGTGCTCTACCTGACGCTGCTCGTGCTGGTTCCCCTGGCGGGCGTCGCGTTGCGCGGTGCGACCGCGCGCTGGGACGACGTCTGGCGCGCGACCACCTCGGCGCGGGCCCTTGCGTCGTTCCGCCTCAGCTTCTCCGCCTCCCTCGCCGCCGGCGCAGCAAATGCCGCCGCCGGGCTGCTGATCGCCTGGGTGCTCGTCCGCTACCGTTTCGCGGGTCGCTCCGCGCTCGACGCGCTGGTCGACGTGCCGTTCGCCCTGCCGACCGCTGTCGCCGGGCTGGCGCTGACCGCGGTGTACTCCGCGGACGGCTGGGTGGGGCGCTGGCTCGCACCGCTCGGAATCAAGGTCGCATACACGCCGATCGGGGTGTGGCTGGCGATGAGCTTCGTCGGCCTGCCCTTCGTCGTGCGTACGGTGCAGCCGGTTCTCGCCGGGATCGACGCCCACCTCGAGGAGGCGGCCGCCGTGCTGGGCGCCAGCAGGCTACAGGCCTTCGGGCGCGTGGTCATGCCCACCGTCCTGCCCGCCGTGCTCACCGGCTTCACCCTCGCGGTCGCCCGGGCGCTCGGGGAGTACGGCTCGATCGTGTTCATCTCCGGGAACCTGCCCTTGCGCACCGAGATCGCCCCGCTCCTCATCGTCGCGCAGCTCGAACAGTACGACTACGCGGGCGCCACCGCCCTGGCGCTGGTCCTCTTGCTCGCCTCGTTCGCGCTCCTGCTCGCAACCAACGTTCTCCAGCGCTGGAGCGTCCGGCGCCTGGGGCCTTCCCCGGGGTAGCGGATGCCGTTCGGCGAGTCCATCCTGGCCGCTCCTCCGGTACGGCAACCCGGCGTGACCGAGCCCGCGCCCGTCCGGTGGCTGCTGGTCTCGGCCGCGGCGGTGCTCCTCGGACTCTTCGTCGCGGTGCCGCTCGCGGCCGTCTTCGCCACCGCGCTGCGCAGCGGGATCGGCCGGTACCTGGACGCCGTCCTGAACCCCGACGCGCGATCCGCGATCGGGCTGACCCTGCTCACCGCCGCGATCGTCGTACCCGTGAATGCGCTGTTCGGAATCGCGGCGGCGTGGGCCATTGCGAACTTCCGCTTCCGCGGCAAGCGCCTGCTGATCACCCTCATCGACCTCCCCTTCAGCGTCTCGCCGGTGATCGCCGGCCTCGCCCTGGTGTTGGTCTTCGGCCGGCAGGGGTGGCTGGGAGGCTTCCTGGACGCGCGCCAGATCCGCGTCGTGTTCGCCGTGCCGGGGGTGGTGCTGGCCACCGCCTTCGTCACGGTGCCGTACGTCGCCCGGGAGGTGCTGAGCGTGATGGAGGCCCAGGGCAGCGACGAGGAAGCGGCCGCGCTGACGCTGGGAGCGAGCGCCTGGCAGATCCTCGCGCGCGTCACCCTGCCCAAGATCCGCTGGGGCCTGCTCTACGGCATCGCGCTGTGCAATGCGCGGGCGATGGGCGAGTTCGGCGCGGTCTCGGTCGTTTCCGGGCACATCCGCGGCGAGACGATCACGCTGCCGCTGCACGCCCAGATCCTCTACGACCAGTACGATGCAGTGGGCGCGTTCGCCGTCGCCTCGCTGCTCGCCGTGCTGGCGCTGTTCACCCTGGTTACCAAGAAGTACGTTGAGCGGAGGTCGCGCCCCGTATGAGCATCGTCCTGCAGGCGGTCACCAAGCGGTTCACGTCGGCAGGGACGCCGGCGGTCGCGGACGTGTCGTTCGAGGCCCCGCGAGGCGCCATCACCGCGGTGCTGGGGCCTTCGGGCGCCGGCAAGTCCACCGTGCTCCGTCTGGTGGCGGGCCTCGAGGCGCCGGACTCGGGGAAAGTGCTGATCGACGGCGAGGACTGCGCGCGGCTGCCGGTGCAGAAGCGCGGCGTGGGGCTCGTCTTCCAGCACTATGCGCTGTTCCGTCACATGACGGTCCGCGAGAACGTGGCCTTCGGGCTCTCCGTCCGGCACGTCCCGCGCAAGGAGATCGCGGCGCGCGTCGCCGAGCTGCTGCAGCTGGTGCAGCTCGAGGACCTGGCCGGGCGGTACCCCGCCCAGCTCTCCGGGGGCCAACGGCAGCGCATCGCCTTCGCCCGCGCCCTGGCAGTGCGGCCGCGGGTGCTGCTGCTCGACGAACCGTTCGGGGCGCTGGACGCGAGCGTGCGCCGCGAGCTGCGCGACTGGCTCGAGCAGCTGCACGCGGGCATGGGAGTCACCACGCTCCTCGTCACCCACGACCAGGAAGAGGCGCTCGAGCTGGCCGAGCACGTGGTGATCATGTTCGACGGCCGCATCGCGCAGTCGGGCCCGCCCAGCAAGGTCTACGACCACCCGGCCTCGCCGGTGGTGGCCTCCTTCCTCGGCGGAGCGAATCTGTTGACCGCGCCGGTCTTCTCGGGCCAGGCCGATTTCGGCGCGTTGGCCGTCGCCGCGCCCGACTCGGCGCGGGACGGGGAGCTCCTCCAGGTGTTCGTGCGGCCGCACGATCTGAAGCTCCGCCGCGTCCGCGCCAAGCACCCGGGCCTCGCGGTGGCGCGGATCGAGCGGGTGAAGCGCATCGGCGGCTACGTGCGCATCTCGCTGGCGCTCCCGGGCGGCGAATCGCTCACGGTGGAATCCCCCCGCTCCGAGATCGACGAGCTGGGCGTGGCCGCCGGCGAACCCGTCCTGGTG
Source organism: Myxococcales bacterium (assembly GCA_035260805.1). Classification (GTDB taxonomy): domain Bacteria; phylum Myxococcota; class Myxococcia; order Myxococcales; family 40CM-4-68-19; genus VBKO01. The sequence goes on from DATFUN010000222.1 coordinate 4,965, forward strand.
GATCTCCGCGCCGCCCGCCCCTTCACCGAACACGCCCCCCAGTGAGCAGCAGGAATTTTCGACTAGAAGCGTTTCACGCGAAGCGCGGGAGGAAAAGGAAGCGCGGAAAGTTGGTTTTTTGAAACGCATTCTTGCGCGCTTGCTTTCTCCTCTTCCGCGCTTCGCGTGAAACGTTTTCAGGCATTACAAAAGGCGACGCCCCGCGGCTCTGAGTGAGCGGCGGGGCGTCTTGGAGAAAAATTCCGGCAGCGACCTACTCTCCCACACGCAAAGCGTGCAGTACCATCGGCTCTGGAGGGCTTGACTTCCGTGTTCGGGATGGGAACGGGTAGGACCCCTCCGATATAGCCACCGGAAAACTGGAAGCTGTCCGGGCGGGTGTCAAGCGCCGGGCAGCTTTGCATACGCGCAGGAGTATCGAGTGCGGTGCGTGACGGTCGCTCAAAGGCGACCGGGCTCGACCTTGGCCTCCGGGAGGGATGCTCCCATCGGTTAAGGATCGAGAAGAAAAGAACGACCAAGCCGCACGGGCGATTAGTATCGGTCAGCTCAACGCCTTGCGACGCTTACACCTCCGACCTATC
>DATFUN010000223.1:0-2443 GCA_035260805.1 Myxococcales bacterium
GTTTCGCAAGAACCCGGTGATCCCCCCGCAGCGGGTGGCGTCCGCCTGGATCACGTCGAGCGCCTGCGCTTCGAGGAAACGGCGGAAGTCGGCCGGCTCGTACCCGAACTCGCCGCCGGCGATCTCCGTCCCCGCCGGAGCGCGGTCGCGCAAGAGCCGCAGGCCGGGCACGTCGGTGCGCGCCACCGGCTCCTCGAACCAGGTGACGCCCAGCTCGGCGAACCGCTCCGCGAACGCCAGCGCCTGCTTGCGCTGGTAGGCTCCGCTGGCGTCCACCAGGAGCTCGACCCCGGGCCCGATCGCTTTGCGCGCCGCGGTCACGCGCTGGAGATCGCGCTCCGGCTCGCGCCCCACCTTCATCTTGACGGCGCGGAAGCCCTTCTCCGCCCAGCCGGACAGCTGATTCGACAGCTCGCGCTCGTTCATCGAGGTAAAGCCGCCGCTCCCGTAAGCAGGAATCTTGTGGCGCACCATCCCGAGCAGCTTGGAGAGCGGGACCTCGAGGAGCTTCGCCTTCAGGTCCCAGCAGGCGACGTCTATCGCGGAGATGGCCATGCCCGCCATGCCGCCGCGCCCGTGGTTGCGGACCGCGCGCACCATGGCGCCGTGCACGGCTGCGAGGTCGAACGGATGGATGCCGAGCACTGCCTCGGCGAGCACCGCGTTCACCAGGCGCGCCGCCCCCGGATCCGTGTAGGCGTAACCCAGGCCCTTCTTGCCGGCGGCGGACACCTCGACGACGACCAACCCGATCGACTTCCATTCGGAGGTCGCGTCGGATTCCCGCACGGCGGTGGGGATGTCGTAGGCGAGCACCTCGACTTCTTCGATGCCCTTGTCCGCCACGGCGCTACTCCTCGTCCGGCTTCGGCTTCTTGAAGACCGTCGCGACCGCCGCCTTCACCGTGTCCTTGATCATCTCACCTGCGTTGGGGTCGCCCTTGAGGACCGCCTTCGCGTACGCCGTGGCCTCCTTGAGCGTCACGTGCGGCGGCATCATCGGGAACTCCGGATCGACAACCGCCTCGATCACGCAGGGACGATCGGCGCTGAGCGCGCGATCGAGGAGCTTGCCGACCTCCTCAGGCCGCTCGATCTTCACGCCGCGCAGGCCGAGCGACTGCGCATACTCCGCGTAGCCGAAGTCGGGGATCTCCTGGGACGCCTCGAACTTCGGGACGCCTGACTGCGCCCGCATCTCCCAGGTAACCATGTTCAGATCGCGGTTGTTGAGCACCAGGCAGTAGAAGCGCGGGTCCTTCCACTCCTTCCAGTACTTGGACACGGTGATCAGCTCGTTGATACCGTTCATCTGCATCGCGCCGTCGCCCGCCAGCGCGAAGACCGGCCGCCCCGGATAGGCGAACTTCGCCGCGACCGCATAGGGCACCGCCGGGCCCATGGTGGCGAGGTTGCCGGAAAGCGAGCCCATCATGCCCGCGCGGAACTTGAGGTAGCGCGCATACCAGGTCGCGGTGCTTCCCGAATCCGCGCTGAAGATGGCGTTGTCGGGAAGGCGCTTGTTCAGCTCGTGGAACACCAATGCCGGGTTGAGCGGGTGCGCGTCGACCCCTGCGTGCGCTTCCAGGATCCGGTTCCATTCCTGGATGCTCTTGTCGATCTGTTGGCGCCAGGATCGGTTGTCCTTGCGCTTCAGGTACGGGAGCAGCGCGCCGAGCGTCTCGGCGCTGTCGCCGACCAGGTTCACCTCGAACGGATACCGGATCCCCAGCATCCGTCCCTGGATGTCGATCTGCACGCCGCGCGCCTGCCCTTCCTTGGGCAGGAACTCCGAGTACGGGAACGAGGAGCCCACCATCAAGAGCGTGTCGCAGTCCCTCATCATCTCCCAGCTTGCCTTGGTGCCCAAAAGGCCGATGGAGCCGGTCACGCCGGGGAGATCGTCGGGCAGCGCGGCCTTGCCCAGGAGCGCCTTGGCGATGCCGGCGCCGAGCGCATCGGCGACCTGCAGCACTTCCTCGGACGCGCGCATGGCGCCCGCACCGATGAGCATCGCCACCTTCTTGCCTTGGTTGAGCACCTCCGCGGCGCGCTGCAGATCCGGCTCGTACGGCACCACCCGCGGGCTCGACCAGCCGGCGCTGGAATGGACGGTGTTGTGCGCCTCCATGGGAGGCGCGACCGGCTCCTCCTGCAGGTCCTTGGGCACGATCACGCAGGTGACGCAGCGCTCGGAGAGCGCAATGCGGAAGGCGCGGTCGATCGCGTGCCGGACCGCGGTGACGTTCATGACGGTGGTGACGTAGTTGCGCGCGACGTCCTTGAAGAGCGTCTGCAGATCCACTTCCTGCTGGTAGTCGCCGCCGATCGCGGTGGTCGCCGCCTGTCCGACGATCGCCACCACCGGCTGGTGGTCCATCGACGCGTCGTACAGCCCGTTGAGCAGGTGGATGGCTCCCGGCCCGGACGTCGCCAGGCAGAC
>DATFUN010000224.1:0-3791 GCA_035260805.1 Myxococcales bacterium
ACCTGCCGGCCCTCGACCGTGCCGTAACCGGTGACCACCCCGTCGCCGAGGATCTTCTTGTCCTGCATGCCGAAGTCGTCGCAGCGGTGGACCTTGAACTTGTCCAGCTCGAGGAAGCTGCCCGGGTCGAGCAGGAGCTCGATGCGCTCGCGCGCGGTGAGCTTTCCCTCGTCGTGCTGCTTGTCGATCCGCTCCTCTCCGCCGCCCAGCTCGGCCTGCGCGTCGAGCGCGGCGAGCTTCTCGCGCGCGCCGAGCACCGACAGCCGCTCGCTCCGCTCCGCGGCGGACATCCCTCCGGGCGGCTCGGACGTAGGCGTTACCTTCTCGTTCTCGTCGGACATCGGGCGCGCACCCTACTGAAGACGCGGGCGCCGCGCCAGTCGCCGTGACACGCCGCCGCGCGGTATTTCAACCAGGCTTTCAGCGAAGCGGCCAGCGCAGCTCCACCTCGGCGCCCGCGGGGTTGGCGCGGCCGGTGACCGTCACCGGGCCCGACCCGCGCAGCAGCCCGCCGGCGGTCAGCCGGCCGGCGTACAGACCGGCGGCGAGGCCTCCATGGAGGGCATCCAGCGGACTGAGCTTCTTCAGCGCAGCGTCGGCCGCGCCCAGGTCGAGCTGCGCCTCCAGCGCGGAAGTCCCTTCCGGGGCGCCCGGATCGGCCGGTGCGGCAGCGGGGCAGGGCGTTCCGAACCAGGCGGCGGTCGCGTCGGCGCGGATGCAGAACGACCGGGGGCCGCGCGCGTCCGCGGCGCCTTCCCCGGCCTGAGGCGCGGTGACCGCTTGCAGGCGCAGGGCCCAGAGCGCTTCGCGCTCGGTGGACAAGAGGCGCACGTCTGCGCCATCGCTGCGCACCACCACGCGCTCGGCCGCCGCGGCGGCGCGCTGCGCGAGCTGATCCGGCGCGTCGCGATCGTCCGGCGCGAGCAGGGCGCCCAGATAGGCGCGGGCGGCGAGCGCGAGCGCCTCGCGGCCAGCCGGTCCGAGCCCGGCGCGCAGGCAGAACAGCGAAGCCCCGGCGCAGCTCGACGGACCCGGCGCGGCCCCCGAAAGCAGCGGCGACGAAGCGAGGACGAGCCCGCGCGCGATGACCCCCTGGGCGGATCCGTCCAGCGAGAGCGTGGCCGCGCGGAGCGGATCGGCCCCGCGCAGTACCAACGCCGCGGGCCCGGTGAGCTGCGCGAGGCCTGCCGCGAGGGCACGGTCCGCCGAGAGCCGGGCGGCGCCGGCGGTGCGCGTGGCGGCCTGCGCCAGCGCGGCCACCAGCGCGGTCGCGCGCGGTCCCGAGGCGGTGAGGAGCCGCGGCGCGCCTCCGATGGAAGCGACCGCTCCGGCGCGGGCCCTCCGCCCGTCTCCGGCGGCCAGCAGGCCGCGCACGGGCGGCGCGCGGACGGACCGAGGGGTGCCGACCTCGGCGAGCCAGGACTGCAGCGCGGCCCGTGCGGCCCGTGAGTCGCGCACGGGCGCGCTCAGCCCGGCAGAGCCGCCCCAGAGCAACATCGCCCGTGGACCCGAGGAGGAGACCCCCCAGGAGGTCGGATTCCCGATGAGGTCGGGCCCGACCAACGCGGCCAGCCGCGGCCCCGCGGCCAGCGCCGGAGCCCGCTGGGCGACGCCGTCGAGGAATGCGCGCAGCCCGGCCGCACCCTGCGCACCGTCGAGCAAGAGCGCGGCATCCGCCGCCGCCGGCACCAGCGCGGCGGCTGACCGCGCCCCGCTCCCGGCGGCCGCTGCGGCGCAGAGCAACGCGAGCCCGATCACGCGGGGGCGCCGGGCCGCATCACGCGGGAAGCTGCGTCCCGGCCGCTCTGGCCGCCTCGGCGAGCGCCTCCGCCTTCTCTCGCGCGCGGCGCGCCATGGCCCTGCGCATGTAGCCGTAGCCCAGCACCAGCGCGGCGAACAGCGGGGAGAGGGCCGCGCCTACCGTCCAGCCGGAGTGCTCCGCCAAAAAGCCCCACACCGCGGAAGCGGCGGGGCTGAAGAAGTCGCCGTACCAGACCAGCGCCCAGACCGCTCCGCACAGCGCGAACGCCAGGACGTTGGCGACCAGGAAGAAGATCACGCCGCGCTTGCGCGGGATGGGCAGGACGTACTGCTTCTCGGGCACGGCTCGCCTCCGGGGCGGCGAGGCTAAGGCCCTCCCGGCCCGGAGGCAAGCGTTGGATCAGTTGTCGCAATCTTCGGGCGAGACCGTGGCCTGGACAGCCGCGGCGACCGCCGCGGTCGCAGGCGCGAACTGTTGCACGTCCGAGAAGCCCAGCTTCTGCTTGACGCTGTGGTTCGGCTTCATGGTGACGCCGTTCGCGTCCAGGCGGTACGTATCGAAGTACTGGCCCTGCGGCATCAGCTTGACGCCGTTCTTCTCCAGGAACGCCTGCAGGGTCGCGTCGCGGAACGGGAAGGGCATCCCGGGCTCGAAGGCGTTGAACAGGCCGTCCCAGTGATTGGGGATGTACACCTTCGGGTGGATGACCGGAACCACGAGGTTGGCGATCGCGAACCCGCCCGTGCCGATCCAGGCGTCGACGCTCTCGAGGCCCGCGTCGTCCATGGCGGCCTGCAGGTTGAACAGCGGCGAGCCGTAGTTGACGCGGTCGACCACGATGTCCTTGTCGAGGTCGAACGCGCTGGCCGAGTTGTTGACGAAGAAGCTGATCGGACCGCCCGGGTTGTCCACGGTGAAGAGGAAGGCGCGCCCGCCGCCACCGTTCGGGAAGTCCTCGCCGACGCCGGCGCGGAACCCGTGGTTCCTGAAGTCGGGTGGGCCGCTCAGCTCGCGCGCGAAGTGCTGGATCGGGTTCGACGCGTTGCCGCTGTGGTTGAAGCGGACCACGCGCATGGTGACGCCGTTGCCGAGCAGGAGGCGGTCGCGGGGTTGACCCGGTTTCCAGCTGCCGCTCACGACGCGGCACTGGGACGCCGGGAGGCCCTGGCCCATGGCCTGGTAGCAGGTCGAAAGGCCGCCGATGATCGGCGCCCCGGTCACCGCCGCCCACGTCGCGGTGTCGTAAGTGTGATCGAAGTGGCTGTGTCCGGCGAGGACGTAGTCCAGCCGGCCTCCGGCGGCCAGGGCGTCCTGGACGCGCAGCACCGCAGGCACGTCCACCGGCCAGGGCGCGTTGGTGAAGGCGAACTGGTCGGCCGGGAATTTCTCCGAGGCCACGAAGACCTTCTGCGGCACTCGGGTGATGTAGCCGTCCATCACGATACGCAGATCGTCGAACTTGAAGTACCAGTTGGCGATCGACATCCAGGTCAGCTCCACTTCGTGCGGCGCGGCGCGAGCGGGCAGCGCCCCGGCGAGCAATGCCAGGCCGAGCAGGACACGCAGTCGGTACATGGGTCGTTCTCCGTGGTTGGGGCCGTACGGACGTACGGGCGGCGCATTCCGCACCGCGGCCGGATCGCGGGTCAAGGCGACCCGCGTCGTCCGAGGGATCAGCGCCGGACCACCACCGCGCCGCACAGCTTGTCGTGCAGCGTCTGGCCGCGCGGGTCGACGAGCGCGAGGGCGAACCCGGCGAGCCCGAGAGCAGCGGAAGGCACGGCGAGGGCCGCGCGCGCGAGGGCCTCGCGGACGGTGAGGGTTCCGCCGCGCTGCGATTCGACGCGCAGGCCGGCGAGGGCGAGCCCCGGCGTGCGTCCGCCGAGCGCCGTGAACAGCCACGAATACGCGACGGCGAGCAGCGCGCAGAGCGTTCCCCACAGTGCAGGCAGGCGCGGTCCGCGGAGCAGCAGGTCGAGGCCGTAGTCGGCGGAGCCAGGTGGGCGTCCGAGCAGCGCGGTCGCCACGG
>DATFUN010000225.1:0-8975 GCA_035260805.1 Myxococcales bacterium
TAACGAGGAGGGCTACCGGTGAGCTTCCACGACGATACGAACCCCGCGCGAGCTTCCTTCACCGCCATGGATGCGAGCACCGCCGACGACTGGCAGATCATCGCCTCGCAATTCCTCCCCTACGCGCAGGCGCTGCCCGACCGGATCCTCGCCCACCTGCGGCTCCTGGAAGGCGACTGCGGCGGATTCGCGGTCGATCGGTTGATGCACTCGCTGCAGACCGCCACCCGCGCGTACCGGGACGGCCGCGACGAGGAGTACGTGGTCTGCGCGCTCCTGCACGACATCGGCGACACGCTCGGGTCCTACAACCACGCCGACATCGCCGCGGCCATCGTGAAGCCGTTCGTCTCGGAGGAGAACCACTGGATGGTGGAGAAGCACGCCATCTTCCAGGGCTACTATTTCTTCCACTACATCGGCGGGGACCGGAACCTGCGCGAGCAGTTCCGGGGCCACCATTGGTTCGGGCGCACCGAGGAGTTCTGCGCCCGGTATGACGGACCGGCGTTCGACCCTTCCGGCGAGACGCTTCCGCTCCCGTTCTTCGAGCCGATGCTGCGCCGCGTATTCGCCCGGCCGCGGCGGTCGCTCTACGCGCGCGTCAGCGAGGCGAGATAGCGGAGGAACCACGCCTCCGGAGAATCCAGAGACCGAGCAGGACGGAGAGCGCACCGCATCCGCCGATCAGGATCGGTACGGCCTTGTTCTTGTACTGGCGCCAGGCTTGCAGCGACATCGGCTTGTCGCGTAACGAGCCGCGGAGCTTGAACGCTGCCCAGGTGACCACGCCCAGCGCGCCGGCGATGGAGAGGCTCGTAGCCCGGAAGGTGGCGAAGAACACGACGCACGAGATCAGGCCCATCACCGCCAATACGGCTCCGAGGATGTACGTGCCGGAAGACTTGATCGTCGCCTTGTCGGAACCTACCGGGAGAGTCCGATCGGGCAGGACACGCCGGTGCCGCCGATTCCGCAATACCCGCCTGGGTTCTTCGCCAGGTACTGCTGGTGGTAGTCCTCCGCGTAATAGAACGGCGGCTCGGCGGCGATCTCGGTCGTGATGCGGCCATGGCCGCCCTTGGCGAGCGCCCGCTGGTACTCGTCGCGCGATGCCTCGGCTGCCTCCCGCTGCGCGGGCGTGATGGCGTAGATGGCGGAGCGGTACTGCGTTCCTTCGTCGTTCCCCTGCCGCATGCCCTGCGTGGGGTCGTGGTTCTCCCAGAACGCGCGGAGCAGATCGGCGTAGGAGACGCGCTTCGGGTCGTAGACGACCAGGACCACTTCGGTATGGCCGGTCCGGCCCGAGCACACCTCCCGGTAGCTCGGGTTTCGGGTGACGCCGCCCGCGTAGCCGACCGCGGTGGTGTAGACGCCGTCCAGCTCCCAGAACTTGCGCTCAGCGCCCCAGAAGCAACCCATGCCGAAGACGGCGCGCTCGTATCCTTCCGGGAACGGCGGCGAAAGCGGCGTGCCGAGCACGGTGTGGCGCGCGGGGATGCGCATCGCCTCGTCGCGACCCGGGAGCGCTTCCGCGGGAGTGGGCAACCGCAGCGAACCCATGCGCACATCTTGCACGGGACGGGCGGGCTGCGCCACCGGTTCGGCCCGGCCTCCGACCTTGCGAGCCACCGATCGGCAGGGCGGGGCTTTCGCTCCGGCCGGAGAGAAGCCAGTTTCACCCAGAGGAGCGCAGCCCATGTCCACGCCGGGACGCAAGACCGCGCGACGAAATGCGGAGGTGGCCAAGTCCCCTCTGCCGATGAAACCGTCCGCCGCGCCTGTGGAGGTCATCGATCTGGAAGCGGAAACGGCGCAGCTTCGCGAGGCCCGGCCGTGGCAGTTGCATGGACAGAGCGCGAAGACCCTGGTGAAGCACGAGCATTTCCGGCTGGTGCTCATCGCGGTGAGGCGCGGCAGGCATTGCCGCGAGCACACCGCGGAGGAGAGCGTCTCGGTGCAGGCCCTCGATGGTCACGTCGACGTCCACCTGGCCTCGGGAGAGCCGATCGAGCTGGTGGGCGGGGAGGTGCTCGCGCTGGCGCCGGCCGTGGCGCACGATTTCGAGGCGCTCGAGGATTCGACCCTCCTCTTGACCCTGGCCTGGACGGGTCACCGCCCGATGCCCGGCCGTCGCGCGGGTCGCCGCGAGGGCGCACACTGATCGGGCCCGCAGCCGCGAGACGCGCAAGGCAGGGGTCGTGGCGCCGGACCTCGAGCTAGACCCGGCGCAGCTTGTCGGCGACCTGCCGGTGATCGCCTCTCACGCGGACGGACTCGCCGTCGCTGAGCTTGACGATGCTCACGCGGTCCGCGTCGGCCGGGTCGGGGCGTACGCTGATGACGAAGGCGGGATTGATGTAGACGGCCGCTGCGGTGACTGCGTCGGTGAATTCAACGACCATGGGTGGCCTCGCTGCGCCGCGCCGCGAGCGCGGCGGGTAGTTCCGCCCCGAAGTTGTGCCCGCCCGGTCCGCCGCGCATCGCGGCGGGCCTCAGTGCGCGGGGCGCACTCCGTCCTTGCTGACCTGGATGCGCTGGGTAGACAGCTTGCCGCCTTCGTCGACGCGGGCGGTGGTGAACATGGTCTCGCCCGGCTTGAGCGCCGTGCGGTCGCCGGGCACGAAGGCGACGATGGGAGTGCCCGGCGGCACGAGGATTTTCTGCGTGCCGTCCTCGTGCTGTACCGCCTCAGCCGGGGCGTTTCCAGGGCGTCTCGGGAACGGGGGTGACGGGTCCGCGCCCCGCGAACCAGGAGCGGAGGTTGTCGACGAGCAGCTTGCCCATCAGCCCGCGGGTATGGTGGGTGGCCGATCCGACGTGCGGCGCGAGCACCACGTTGTCGAGCTCGAGAAGCTCCAGGGGAACGCGGGGCTCGTCGGCGAACACGTCGAGCCCGGCGGCGAGGATGGTCCCGGTCCGGAGCGCCTCGACCAGCGCCCGCTCGTCGACGACCGACCCGCGCGCAACGTTGATCAGGATTCCGCGCGGACCCAGCGCCGAGAGGACCGCCGCGTCGATCAGGTTCCGTGTCGCCGCGCCGCCGGGCAGGATGGCCACGAGCGTATCGACCTCGTTGGCCATCGACACCAGATCCGGGTAGTGACGGTACGGTAGCTCCGGCCGGGCCCGCCGCGCGTGGTAGACGACCGGCACTTCGAAGGCGGCGAGCCGCCGCGCGATTCGCTCGCCGATGCGCCCCATCCCCAGAAGGCCCACCTTGCGGTCGCGCAAGGTGGGACCGAGGGGGAAGTTGCCTTGCAGCCACCGCCCCTCGCGCACGAATCTGTCGGCCTGGGGCAGTCGGCGTACCGTGGCGAGCAGGAGGGCCACGGCAAAGTCCGCCACCTCGTCGTTGAGCACGTCCGGAGTATTGGTGACCACGATGCCGCGCTGAGCTGCCGCGCCGACGTCGATCGAGTCGTACCCGACGCCGAAGTTCGCGACGATCTCCAGGGCGGGAAGCCTGGTGAAGGAAGCGGCGTCGAGCCGATCGCGGCCGCGCGTGGCGATGCCGCGGATCCCCGCGCCGTGCCGGGCGAACGCTGCGTCGATCTGCGCACCGGTCGCGCGATGTACCTCGAACGCGGGCTCGAGCTGCCGCTCCACCTCGGGCATGTCCCCCAGGCTCAGCAGCTGTACGCGCGCGCCGGCCACCGGCTCAAGCCCCCAGCAGGCGCTGCATCTCCGCGTAGGAGATCGCCCCCTCGCGCAGCGCCTCGAAGGTGCCCTTCTCCCTGATCTCCAGCGCGAGGCGGCGGGCGCGGCCGTACGCGGCGCGGGCGAGCCCTCCGCCCACCGAGACGCGCCGCACGCCGAGGCGCTCCAACTCGGCAACCGGCGGCGTGTCCGGCGTTCCCAGCACGTTCAGAGGTCCCTGGATCTCGCGCGCCAGCCGCGCGATGAGCTCGCGGTTGCTCACGAACGGCACGAACGCGCAGTCGGCGCCCGCCTGGAGGTAGGCGTTCGCGCGGCGCACTGCCTCGGGCAGTCGCTGCGGTTCGGCGATCTGCTCCACGCCGAAGACGTCCGTTCGCGCGTTGATCACCAGCGGCACGTTGGCCGCGGCACGCGCCGCGCGAATCCGTTCGACCTGCAGCTCGAGCGGGAGCAGCCGGCCGTCCCTCGCGTCCTCCAGGTTCATCCCCACCGCGCCGGCGAGGGCAACGCCGCGCGCGGTTTCCGCGGCCGCTTCGGCGGTGCTTCCGTAGCCGGCCTCGACGTCCGCGGTGACCGGCACCTTCACCACCCGGGCGATCCGCCGGACCATGTCGAGCATCTCCTCACGCGCGATCCGCTCGCCGTCCGGATAACCGAGCGCGAATGCCACCCCGGCGCTCGAGGTCGCGATGGCCGGAAAGCCGGCTGCCTCGACCAGCCGCGCGCTCGCGGCGTCCCACGCATTGGCCAGGATCAGGACGCGAGGTCCCGCGTGGAGCTTCCGCAGCGCTTCCGCCTTTTCGCGCAGGTCTGCCATGACGATCTCCGATCCTCAGGCCGGCTCCGGCACCGGCTCCGTTGGCTGCACGGGCTGCGCTTCCGGGGCGCGCTGGTACCATTCGACCACCTTGTAACGCCGGGCGACCAGGGCCATGCCCACGGCCGCGAGATAGGCAAATCCGGCGTAGTAGAAGAACAGGGCGGTCCCGCGGAAGAAGACGAAGGCGGAGGCGAGCGCGACGGCCAGGTTCGCTGCGGCGGTGGTCAGGTTCCAGAAGCTCTGGATGACGCTCTTCATCGTCAGCGGCGCCTGCGTGTACGCGAACTCCAGCCCGGTGACCGACACCAGGATCTCGCCGACGGTGAGGACCACATAGGGCAGCACCTGCCAGACCACCGAGATCTTCTGGCCGCCGGCGACGGGCACGTTGAGCAGCCCCGCGATGACGAACGAGGTGGCGCCAAGCGCGATGCCGAGGGGCATGCGGCGCAGCGGGGTCAGCTCCCAGCCGAGCCGCTTGAACAGCGGATACACGACGCCGGTGGTGAAGGGGATGAGCAGCATCACCAGCGCGGGGTTCACGAGCTGCATCTGCGCCGGCTCGAAGTTCCAGGACCCGACGCGCAAGTTCATCGAACGCGCCTGCACCACCCAGGTGGAAGCTTTCTGGTCGAACAGCATCCAGAAGAAGGGGACGAAGGCGAAGATGGAGAGGACGCGGAACACCGCCCTGACGCCCTCGACCGCCTCGGCCGGGTGCTCGGTCCGGGCGCCGTCGAGGAAGGAGCCTGAGCGGCGGCGGTTGCGCCAGGCGCTGCCCACCACTTCGAGGAAGGAGTGCGGGTTCTTCCCGGTCGGCGGCACCTTCACGTACTGGTTGCGCCCGAGCCAGAAGATGACGGTCGCGATGGCCATCAATACGCCGGGGATTCCGAAGGCCACCGAGGGGCCGAACAGCCGGAGCGTCTTGGGGATGAGGAGCGAGGCGAAGAACGACCCCAGGTTGATGCTCCAGTAGAAGGTGGCGAAGACCTTGTTCACCAGTTGCTTGTTCTCGTCGGTGAACTGGTCTCCGACCAGCGCGGAAACGCAGGGCTTGATGCCGCCCGATCCGAGCGCGATGAGGACCAGGCCGGCGTAGAAGCCCTTCGGATCGTCGTGGAAGATCGCCAGGCAGGCGTGGCCCAGGCAGTAGAGCAGGGAGATGTAGAGCACCGTCCGGTACTTCCCCAGGAACCGGTCGGCGAGGAAGCCTCCCAACAGGGGTGTGAAGTACACGCCGAAGACGAACAGGTGGAAGACGGCCTTCGCCGAGGCCTCGCGCTCGGACTGGCCCGGCACCTGGTTCCGCAGGAGCCAGTCGATGAGGAACACCGTGAGGATGTTCCGCATCCCGTAGAAGCTGAACCGCTCGCACGCCTCGTTCCCGATGATGAACGGGATCTGGGGCGGCATCCTCGTCGCGCGCGCGGGGGTGGACACGGCGGCGATTTGTACCGCGCGCGGGGCGGCTGGTGGAAGTCAGGGCCGCCTGCACTCACCCCCGCCGGCTGTCGTCGTCGCCGCGGAACCCGTAGGCCGCTTCGCGGACGGCCGACTCGCTCTCGACGGCCGCCCCGAGCGCGCCGCCGATGGTGGCGAGGGAGCTGACCAGCCAGGCCAGCCGGAGATAGTCGCGGACGGACGCCTGGTGGCGAAGCTCCGATTCGAGGACGGCCGGCGCGATCAGCGCGAAGCCGGAGATGCCATTCAGCAAGAACAACGCTACGTACAGCGCGAAGATCCCGAACGCGAGCGTCAGCGCGGTCGCCGCATTGAACAGCGCAACCTGCTCGCGGACCGCCTGGTTGGGGCTGCGTTCCCACAGCCCGTGCAGGGCGATGATCAGCACGCAGGTGCCTGCGATGGTCCCCAGTGAAAGCGCGACCAGGCGAGACCACCCCATCCCGTTGGCGATCCGCCAGACGCCCGGGGAGGTGAGCGTGAAGGCGCTGGTCCCCAGGGCCGCGACCAGGGCGCGCGACAAGCTCGCCAGCAGGCGCCAGGGGCGATTCGCCCGCACCATGCCGAGCACCAGCCGCACGTTTCCGCGGACGCCGGCGGTGACGAACCGGACGCTCCCCGCTTCGAATGCCTCGGCCCGCCCGACCGGGTAGGCAAGCCCGCGCAGGCGAGAGGTCACCTGGGCGCGCGCGCCGGCGCGGGCCTTTTGCCGGCTGGGCCGGCGCAACCGCTCGCTGAGGAGATCGTCGAGGAGGCGCAGCACCGTCTCCCTGGCTCGAATCCCCGTCGCGAGCGCGCCCAGGGCGGGTACGGAGACGAGCACGACGCCCAGCGTGACGCTGAGGTGGGCGGTGACCGGGCGGCGCCCGACACGGAGCGGCAGATCGGTCAGGCACACCGCGACCGTCCAGCTCTGCTCGAGCATCTTCCGCCGCGCGAGCTGGACCAGGTCCTCGCGGAACCCCGCGGCGCTGGCGAGCGGCTCGATGGCGACCTGTGCCCTGAAGCGCACTCCGGGGAAATGGTCGGCCAACCGATCCGGCAAGTCCTGGGCGAGCTGCGCGGCCACCTCCGCCATGACGGGCGCGGCGAGGATCCCGACCACGATCTCCTGCGCGACCTGCGAGGGCTCCTCGTGCTTCCGCGGGCTCGGCTCCGACATTCCGCCCGTCCTTCCGCTACCACCACCACGCTTCGGCCTGCAGGCCGAAGGTGTAGCCGCGCGACTTGTTCGCGAAGACGCCGGCCGGGTCGACGCCTACGAGCCGCGCCGCCTCGTTCCAGAAGGCAAACGTGGCGAACAGGCGCAGCTCCGGCCGGGCGAAGAAGGGCGGGCCGGCCGCGATGGCCGGAGCGAGCGTCACCTTGGTGAGCCCCCGCGGATCCTTGCCGTCGTCCTTGACCCGGTCGTGGCCCGCCTCCAGGAGCAGCTTGAAGTGCTCGGTGAACGCGTAGCCCACGCGCGCTCCAGTGGACAGCCAGGTGGACCGGCCCGCGGCGTTCGACCGGCTGCGCTGGAAGACCACCACGCCCTGTCCGCCGAACCGCCGGGTCGGCTGAAAATAGAGCTGCTCGACGATCCGCCATTTCTTCGCGTCGGTATCGGCCTTGAGGATCGTCGGATCCGCGTTCCCGGGGCGCGTGTTCCCGAGGCCGATGCCGGAGGCGATGCCCCACTGGAAGGCCAGGTTGTTGTTGCCGCCCGCCAGCGGGTGGACGTGCTCCACGGTCACCGAGCCGCCGGCGTGAAGCGCCGGGTCGCTGCCGAACGGCTGCACCACGTCGAAGCCGACCCGCAGCTCTCCGCCCGGATAGACGGGGATGCCGCGCAGTTGCAGGTCGTGCCGGAAGGCGAAGTCGGACTGCACGTTCGTATCGGCCGTGAACAGGGCGTAGCTCAGCTTCATCCCGCCTCCGATCGGGATGTCTTCCAGGCCGCCGCCGATCCCGGTCGGGTTCCAGTAGAAGAAGTCGATGATGTGGACGTCCTCGCGTTTGTAGTAGCGGCGGCCGAGCCAGACGATGGTGCTGCTCAGTCCCGGGATGTGCTGGCCGTCCGCGTAGAGCTGGGCGTAGCCGAAGTCGAGGGGACCCAGGCTGCCGACCGGCGCCGGATTCGGGTTGGTCAGGCTCTGGTTGTCGCCCTGCGCCAGCGGCGAGAGGGCGAACAGCAGGAAGTGCGCCCTGAAGGTGGCCCCGTCGTCCCCCTTGTAGGCCGTGGCCGAGAGATCGAGCTCGGAGTAGATCTCGCACTCGTTCCCCAGGCGGTACTTCGCTTCCGCGCCCATCAGCCTGAAGCAGGTCTGGTTGCCCCGCTGGCTGGTCGCTCCACCGCCGGCGCGGAGGTACCCGTTCAACTCGACTTGCGCGCGAGCGCTCGCGGCGTGCAGCACGGCCGCGGCGAAGGCGAGAGAACCTGCGAACGCACTGGCGCGCACCAGGGTGACCTTTCCGGGCCGCAACATCGATCGGGCCGCGGTCGATGCCATCGATTCCAACCCGGAGCCGCCTACCGACGGCAACGGTCGCGGACAGCCCGTAGCTTCCGGCGCGTCCGCGGCGCCGTGAACAGCGTTGCGTGCATCGGCGAGCGAGACCGCCGACGGAGGACGCCATGGCGGACACCCAGCTCGCGCGCGGAACGTGGATCGAGACGGACATTCCCCCGCGGCTGGACCGGCTGCCTTGGTCGCGGTGGCATCTCCGCGTGGTCGTCGCGCTAGGAATCACCTGGGCGCTGGACGGGCTCGAGGTCACCCTGGTCGGATCCATCGCCAGCGTGTTGACCGAGCCTTCCACCCTACACTTGTCCGACAGCCAGGTCGGCCTCGCCGCGAGCGCATACCTCCTCGGCGCCATCGTGGGCGCGCTGTTCTTCGGCCGGTTGACGGACTCGCTGGGCCGCAAGAAGCTCTTCCTGGTCACCCTGGGCGTCTACACGACGGCGACCGTGCTCACGGCGTTCTCCTGGGGCTTCGCCTCCTTCGTCCTGTTCCGGTTCCTCACCGGCACCGGCATCGGCGGCGAGTAC
>DATFUN010000226.1:0-8641 GCA_035260805.1 Myxococcales bacterium
GTGCGCTCCAGCTCGCTCAGCAACCTCTCCGTCCAGCGGCGCAGGTCCTCCGGAAGGATCGGCTCCGGAGCGAAGCGCGCATCGGATTCCTCGGAGGCGAGCGCGGAATGCAGCTCGCCGATCCGGGCGCCCAGCTCGCGCACCTCGGACAGCGGCGGCTGTCCGCGCCGGAGCGCATCGAGGACGTACGACCACCCGTCGCTCTCCACCTGCACGAACGCGTGCGCCACCGCGACGGTTGCCTCCACGGCGCCGGTCGCCGAGATGGCCCCGAGGAGCCGCGGCGTGCCCCCAAATCCGTTGCGCGACAGGAACGCGCCCATCTCCAGCTCCGGATTGGTGCCCTGCTCGAGCTTGCGGATGAGCTTCAGGATGACGCGATCGTCGAACACCAGCGAGGTGTTGCTCTGCTCGGCACCCAGGCGCCGCACCGCCGGGACCCGCGAGAGCCGCTCCATCGGCGAGCCGGGGCCATCGAAGCGCTCGCCCTGCAGCGCGCCGGCCGCGGTGGCGATGCGCAGCCGCTCGCGCACGATCGAGAGGAGCGCCCGCGCTGCGTCGTCGTCCAGGCCCTCCACGATGCCGCCCTTGCCGGTCCAGGGCCGCAGCGCGAGCGCATAGCTCTCGGGCGGCCGGGGCGGCTCGTAGCGCACCTCGACCGCGGAGAGCAGAAGGCCGGGCGAGAGCTGCGCCCGGTCCACGTCGCGCACGCCGGAGATCGCCGCGCCCTTCCCGCCGAACCAGCGCTGCTGCGCGAGCCAGGCCGGCAGGGACTGCATGTCGATCGGTAATGCCATCGCCGTCCGCCGTGATCGAAGAACGTTTTGCCGCCTCACCGGCGGCGGTCAGAAGAAATAGTCGAATCCCTGTTCCGTGCGCCGGAAGCGCAACACCGACCAGATCGCGGCCGGCTTGTCCAGCGTCAGCCGCACCTGCGCGGTGGGCCCCTGCCAGAGCGCCCGCTCGTCCGAGAGCAGCTCGTGCACCTGGTACGACTCGTCCGGCTGGATCCCCAGCTCGAACAGCGGCACGTCGAGGATCGCCTCCTGCGGAGCGAACGGATCGAGGCTGACCGCCACCAGGATCTGGCTGGTCCGGTCGTCGCTCAGCTTCGAGTAGAACATCACGCGGTCGTTGTCCGCCTTGTGGAAGCGGAGGTTTCTGTACTGCTGCAGCGCCGGATGCTCGTTGCGGATGCGGTTCAGCGCCGCGATCCAGGGCCGGATGTTCCCCGGCTTGTCGAAGTCCCGCTGGACGAGCTGGTACTTCTCCGAGTCCAGGTACTCCTCCTTGCCGGGCAGGGCCCGGTTCTCGCACAGCTCGAATCCCGAGTAGATGCCCCACGACGAGGAAAGTGTCGCGGCGAGCGCCGAGCGCGAGAGGAACGCGGGGCGGCCGCCCTGCTGCAGGTGCTCGGGCAGGATGTCCGGCGTGTTGGGCCACAGGTTGCCCAGCATGTACTCCGCGGCCGGACCCTGGGTGAGCTCCTTCAGGTACTCCTCCATCTCGTGCTTGAAGTTCCGCCAGGTGAAGTAGGTGTACGACTGATCGAATCCGGCTTTGGCGAGCGCCTTCATCATCTTGGGCCGGGTGAACGCCTCGGCGAGGAAGATCGCGTCGGGGTGGCGAGCCTTGACTTCGCCGATCACCCACTCCCAGAACGGCAAGGGCTTGGTGTGCGGGTTGTCGACGCGGAAGATCCGGACCCCCTGCTCGATCCAGTGGAAGAACACCGAGCGCAGCTCCGCCCAGAGCGACTCTCGCTCGGGACCCATCCAGTCGAAATTGACGATGTCCTCGTACCGCTTGGGGGGATTCTCGGCGGTCTTGATCGACCCGTCGGGGCGGCGCTGGAACCAGTCGGGCCGCTCTTTCACGTACGGGTGGTCGGGCGAGGCCTGGAAGGCGATGTCGAGCGCGACCTCCATGCCGCGCTCGGCGGCGCTCTTCACGAACCGGCGGAAATCGGCGGGCGTCCCGAGCTGCGGATGCAGCGCCTTGTGCCCGCCTTCGGGGCCGCCGATGGCCCACGGGCTACCAACGTCCTCGGGCCCCGCGGTGAGCGCGTTGTTCTTGCCCTTGCGCGCGGTCCGGCCGATGGGATGGACCGGCGGCAGGTAGACGACGTCGAAGCCCAGCTCTTGCACGTAGGGCAGCATCCGCTCCGCGTCCGCAAACGTCCCATGGCGCCCGGGCTCGCGAGCCGCCGACCGCGGGAACAGCTCGTACCAGGCGCTGAACACGGCCCGCTTCCGCTCGGCAAACACGCGCAGCTCGCGGTCCGAGCGGGTGGCCACCGCGCGATCCGGGTAGCGGGACGCCGCCTCCGCCAGGCGCGGATCGAGCGCGCGAGAGAGGGTCGCGGCGGACTGCCCGGCGAGGAGCGCCTTCTCGCCTTCGCGCAGCCGCTCGGCATCGAAGGCGCCGGAAGGCCCCGCGCCGGCCGCCCGCTCGGCGGCGGCGCGCAACAGTTGCGCGCCCTCGAGCAGCTCCGAGGACAGGTCCCGGCCCGCTTCCACCTTGCGCGACAGCTCCTGCGCCCAGGTCCGGAAGGCGTCGGGCCAGGCCTCGACCTGGAAGGCGTAGAGCCCGTTCTCGTAGATCGGGAACTGCCCCTCCCAGGCGTCGTTGCCGATCGGCCTGAGGGCGACCTCTCGCGGCTCGGACGGCTTCGGAGTGAGCTGGCGCCAGCGGAGCACGACCGCCAGCTCGTCGTGCCCTTCCTTGAGCACGTCGGCAGACACGCGGACGGTCTCGCCCGCCGCGCGCTTGACCGGATGGCGGCCGCAATCGACCTGCGGCTGCACGTTCTCGATCAGGATGCTGCCCTGGCGTGCGGGCATCCGCTCGCTCTCCGACGGCGCGGAATGCGCCGAATCCCAAAATGCGGCGCCTTCGCGTCCGCGGCAGGGGGATCGTGCGCGGCGCCCGGGAAACGGGCGGGCGGGCAGGCGGCCCGTGCTACGGTCTCCCGGATGCCCAGCGCCCCGACCGGTTTGTCCCGCCGCATCGGCCTCTTCGCCGCGACGCTGATCGTGATGGGAGGGATGGTCGGGTCCGGCATCTTCGTCACGCCGGCGTACGTGGCGCGCGGCGCCGGCGAGCCCCTGCTCATCCTGGGCGCCTGGCTGTTGGGCGGCGTCGCGGCGCTGCTCGGCGCGTTCGTCTACGCCGAGCTGTCCTCCGCCCGGCCCGAGGTGGGCGGGCAGTACGCGTACCTGCGCGAAGCGGTGCACCCGCTCGCCGCCTTTCTCTATGGTTGGGCGCTCTTGCTGGTCATCCAGACCGGTGGGATGGCGGCGACCGCCATCGCCTTCGCGCGCTACTTCCGCGAGCTTTTGCCGCTCCCGCTGGGCGAGAGCGCGGTGGCTGCCCTGGCCATTGCGGCGTTGACGGCGATCAACTGCCTCGGCGTTCGCGCGGGAAGCACCGCGCAAGGCGTGTTGATGATCCTGAAGATCTGCGCGATCGCTGCGCTGGTCGCCGCCGGTTTTTTTGTCCAGCCGGGCCCTGGGGCGCCGGCCTCGCCTGCGACGCCGGCCGGTTTCGGCGCGGCGCTCATCCCGGTGCTGTTCGCCTACGGCGGGTGGCAGACGGCGTGCTTCGTGGCCGGCGAAATGAAGGATCCGCGGCGCGACCTCCCGCGTGCCCTGCTGGCCGGGGTCGTCGGGGTGATCGTCCTCTACACGCTGGTCGCGTTCGTCTGCCTGCGCGCGCTGGGCCCCGGCGATCTGGCCCGGAGCAGCGCTCCGGCGCTGGAGGTCATGACGCGAGCGATGGGCCGGCGGGGGGCGCTCGCCATCTCGGCCGGCATCTCCATCTCCACGCTGGGGTTCTTGAGCCAGTCGATCCTCACCGCGCCCCGCGTCTATTTCGCGATGGCGGAGGACGGGCTCTTCTTCCGCTCCATCGGGCGCGTGCACCCGCGCACGCGCGCGCCCGTGGCGGCCATCGCGTTGCAGGGGACCCTCGCCATCGCCATCGCCCTGGCGGGCACCTTCGAGGCGATCACCCGCTACGTCGTGTCCATCGACTTCGTCTTCTTCGCCCTCACGGCAGCCTGCATCTTCATCTTCCGCCGCCGCGGAGTGCGGGGGACGTTCGCCATGCCCGGACACCCGGCAACCACGGTCGCGTTCATCGCGATCTGCGCGGCGGTCGTGCTTTCCACCTGGCGCGCGGACCCGGTGCACGCCTTCGCGGGCCTGGGGATCACGCTGGCGGGGATCCCTGCGTTCCTGCTCTGGCGCTCGCGGAGCGCCGGCCAGGACGCGGCGCCAGGTGCGGCGCCTCCCGCTCGGGATTGATTGCGCCGCCCCCATCGCGCGCGGCGCAGCCCTGCGATGATGCGGTGGGCGGGAACGCGTCTCTAGGGTCCGCCACCCTTTACCGCGGACGTTCCGTCCGGGCCGCCAGCTCCGCCTGGATGAATCGCCTCACGATCTTCCGGTCCGCGGCCGGGGCGCTGCGCAGCCTCCCGAGCAGCCTCGGCAGCCGGTCGTCGGACATCCTGCCCGACCAGTCGGCCTCGTGCAGATCGTACACGGTTGCTACCCGCCGCTGACGGCGGCGAGCAGCGAGATGGTCGAGCCGTCGCGGAGCGGCGTCTCCAGGCCGCCCGTGTCGCGGATGCTCAGGTCGCCGACGAACACGTTCACGTGGCGGCGGACCGCGCCCTGCTCGTCGAGGACCCGCGAAGACACGCCGGGGTGGCGCTCCGCCAGCGCGCGCAGCGCGTCCTCCACTGTGCGGCCCGGAACGTCCAGCCGGACCTCGCGTGCGCCGCCCGCGAAGGTGCGGAGGAAGCCCGGCAGCTGGAAGGTGATCGTCACACCCGCGCCGCGCGCACGCAGACGACCGGCGGAAGGCCCGTCGCAAGCGCGGTCCACGAATCGCCGTCGTCTCGCGAGGCGAACAGCTTCCCGCTGCGCGTCCCGAAGTAGATGCCTGCGCGCTGCTCCTGGTCGGTGCCCATCGCGTCGCGCAGCACCGTCTCGAACGCGTCGCGCTGGGGCAGACCCTCGCCGAGCGGGTGCCAGGATTCGGCGCCGTCGCGGGTGCGGTACACGCGCAGCTTGCCTTCCGGCGTGCAGCGGAACCCGTCGGACTCGAGCGGCACGATGTACGCGGTCTCGGGATCGTGCGGGTGCACGGCCATGCAGAAGCCGAAGTCGGACGGCACGTCGCGCGCGACGTCTTTCCAGGAGTCGCCCGCGTCATCGCTGCGGTACAGGCCCCAGTGGTTCTGCAAGTACATGCGCTCGGGGCGCGACGGATGCCGGGCGATCTTGTGCACGCACTGGCCGAATTCGGGATGCTTGTCGGGCAGGAACTCCGCGCGCACTCCCTTGTTGCGCGCCGCCCAGGTACGGCCGCCGTCATCGGTCCGGTACACCCCGCCGGTGGAGATCGCCACCACCATGCGCCCGCGGACCTTCGGATCGGGCAGCACCGTATGCATGCACAGGCCGCCGCCGCCCGGCTGCCCCTGCTCGCGGTGCGGGTGCTGCCAGAGCCCCTCGACGAGCTGGAACGACTTGCCGGCGTCCCTCGACTCGAACAGCGCGGCGGGCTCGACCCCGCAATAGATCACGTCCGGCTCGTCCGCCCGCCCGGGGGAGATCTGCCAGATGCCGACCAGCGCCTTGCCGCCCTTCGGAAACTGCACGGTGGGCACTTCAGGCGTGGTCCAGCTCGCGCCGAAGTCGTCGCTGTGGTTCAGCACCGATCCCCAGTGCATGCTGCTCGCGGCCGCCCAGACCCGTTGCCTTCCGGCCCGGCCGTCGTACGCCAGCGCATATACTGAATGTCCCGGAAAGTACGGGCCGCCCATCTCGAACCGCGCCCGATCGGGCCCCGCGCGGAAGAGGAAGGCTCCCTTCATGGTCCCCACCAGGACGACGACATCACCCCGGCGCACCTGGATCTGCAGGGTCGTAGGCATGCGCCCAAGCCTACCACTTTAGAGCGCGAGGTCGACCTGCGCAGGCCAGCTGCGCTCGTGCCGGAGCAGCCAGCGTTTCGCCTCGAGCCCGCCGCCGTATCCGCCCAATGTGCCGTCGGACGAGATCACCCGGTGGCAAGGCACCACCAGCGCGACGGGGTTCCTGCCATTCGCCGCCCCGACCGCGCGAGTCGCGGTGGGTTGCCCGACGAAACGCGCCAGCCCGGCGTACGACCAGGTGGTCCCCGCCGGGATGGTGCGCAGCGCCGCCCAGACCCGCCGCTGGAAGCCGGTGCCCTGCGGGTCCACCTCGAGCCCGTCGATCGCGCGGAGGTCTCCGCCGAAGTAGGCCTCGAGCGCGGCGGCGATCTCCCGGGGTGGCCTTCCTTCGCGCGCAGGCCCAGCCAACCTCGGCATGCGATCGCCGAACGCAAGCGCGCACAATCCGCGCGGCCCCGCGGCGAGGGTGAGGACGCCCACCGGCGAATCAACTCGCGACAGCTCGATCATGGCTCGGCTCCAAGAGCGCAGAGGCGGAGGACCACAGGTGCATCGCGGCGTAGGCGCGCCACGGTCTCCACGCTGCGGACCTTTGCTCGAGCGCAGCCGCCGACGGCTCGCGCGCGACCTTGCGCAGCACCAGGTCTCCGGAGGGAAACGCGTCTACCTCGCCGAAGGCGCGCATCGCGAGGTAGTGCGCCGTCCAGGGACCTACCCCGGGCAGCGTGCGCAGCCGCTCGACCAGGCCCTCCAGCGACTCGGGCCGATCGCGCAGGAGCTGCGCGGAGCGTGCGACGCAGCGGATGCTCTCGGCGCGCGCGCGCGTCAGCCCGATGCGCTCCAGGGCGGCCGAGGCGAGCCGCGCAGGCGTAGGGAACAGGTGCGTGAGCCCGCCTTCCGGAGCCGGACTGCGCGCGCCGAACGCCTCGACCAGCCGCGCGCCAAAGGTGGTGGCGGCTCGCACGCTGACTTGCTGGCCGAGGATGGCGCGCACGCACGTCTCGAACGGGTCCCACGCGCCGGGGACTCGCAGGCCCGGGCGTGCGCGCACCGAGGGCCCGAGCAGCGGATCGGCCGCGAGCGCGGTCCCGATCTGCAGCGGGTCGGCGTCGAGGTCGAACATCCGGCGGACGCGTCCGGCGATGTCCAGAACTTCGCCCGGCTCGCGCCGGAACGGCGTCACGGTGAGGGCGATGGCGTTGCCGCGGTCGGGCCGCACTTCGATCCGTCCGCTCTCGATGGTCCGGCGGTACCCGCCCGCATCGACGCCTTCCAGGCCGGGAATCGCGCGCGCTCCCAGGAATGCCGCCAGGGCCGACCAGTCGTACGGCGGCCGGTACGAAAGCCGCAGCGTGATCGCCGGGCCGTCCGCACCACCCCGGCGGCGCAGCTCGCTCGGGCTCCGCTGGAAGACCGCCAGCATTACTTCGTTGAACCGGCGCAAGCTGTGGAACCCGGCCTCCAGGGCGATTCGAGTCATCGACCACGCCGTCGCGTCCAAGAGCAGGCGCGCGAAGTGGGCCCGGCGCGAACGGGCGATGAGCAGCGGAGAGGTCCCCAGATGCTGCGCGAACAACCTTCGGAGCTGGCGGCCTCCGACGCCCACCCGCCCGGCCAGCTCGTCGACCGAGGCCTCGTCGAGGGCGCCGCGCTCGATCAGACGGACCGCGCGCGAGACGATGGCCGAGGGTCCCACCCACGCGGGCGTCCCCGGCGCCGCGTCGGGCCGGCAACGGCGGCACGGACGGAAGCCTGCCTCCTCCGCAGCGGCAGCGCAGGCGAAGAACTGGACGTTCTTGCGCAGCGGCGTGCGCGCCGGGCAGATGGGGCGGCAGTAGATGCCGGTCGTCTTGACGGCGGTGAAGAACCGCCCGTCGAACCGCGCATCGCGGCTGCTCGCCGCCAGGTAGCAGGTGTCCTCGTCGAGCACCATGGCCCGGCATCCTAGCGCCGGCGCGCGAGCGAGGCTCGCGGGATCCGGACGCAGACAAAAACAGCGCCGCCCTATCGGCGGCGGCTGGTACTCTGCGCGCCCCATGAAAACCTGCACGCTCGTCGCTCTGCTGATCTGCGCCTTCGCCGCCCGCGCCGAGGACAGCTTCCGGGAGCTGCGCTGGCGTTCCGTGGGGCCCTACCGCGGCGGGCGCACCAAGGCCGCCGCCGGAGTGCCCGGCAAGCCTGGCCTTTTCTATGTCGGAGCGGTGAATGGAGGCGTGTGGCGGACCGACGACTACGGCCGCACCTGGTCGCCGATCTTCGACGACCAGCCGACCGGCTCGATCGGGGCCATCGCGGTCGCCCCGTCCAATCCCCAGGTCATCTACGTCGGCAGCGGCGAAGGACTGCAGCGGCCCGACCTCTCCACCGGCGACGGCATCTACAAGTCGACCGACGGCGGCAAGACCTGGCGGCACCTCGGGCTGCGCGACGCGCAGCAGATCCCGCAGATCGCCGTGGACCCGAAAGATCCTTTGCGGCTGTTCGTCGCGGTCTTGGGCCATCCCTACGGGGCCAACCAGGAGCGCGGAATCTTCCGCTCGCTCGACGGCGGCGAGACGTTCCAGAAGGTCCTCTATAAGGATATGGACACGGGCGGGGCGGACGTCCTCATCGACCCGTCCGACCCGCAGACGGTCTACGCCGTCCTCTGGGAATCGCGCCAAGGTCCTTGGGAAAACGGCGAATTTCACGGTCCGG
>DATFUN010000227.1:0-6648 GCA_035260805.1 Myxococcales bacterium
CCCAGTCGGCCGTGTACCAGAGCGACTCGTCCATGCCTCCCGCCTCGAGCGCCTTCTCGCGACGGAAGAGCGGCGCCGGCACGGCGAGGAAGTTCTGCACGATGAGCCGCTCCAGCACGAGCGCGCGGTCGACCCTTCCCGGGGGCAGGGGGCACCGCCAGCGGCCGAGGCGGGCTCCACGCACGTCGATGAACCACGACGGGTGAACGACGAGCGCGGCTTCGGGCGCGCCGTCCAGGGCGGCGCGCAACGCGCGCAGCCGCCCGTCCATCCACAGGTCGTCCTGGTGGAGCAGGCACGCGTACTCCCCGCGTGCGATGGAAAGCCCGTGGTTGGTGCTCGCCACCCAGTTGCCGATGCGCGCCCGTCGCACGATGCGCAGCGGCAGACGCGAAGAGTACGCCTCCAGCAGGGCGACGGTCCCGTCCTCCGATCCGTCGTCGACGGCGACGACCTCGAAATCGCCACCCGCCTGCTGGGCGCACACGCTCTCGAGGGCCGCGGCGAGGAACGCGCCACCGTTGTAAGTGGGCATGACGACCGACAGCCACGGCGCGCTCATCTTCGCAGCCTCGTCGCCGGCCGTGCGGAGACGCCATGGTACGCTAAGCAGACGATGGATCGCAGACCACCGGGCGCCCGTTCATGAGGCAAGTGAAGTTCCTGGGAAGCCTGGTTTCCGAGAACGGCCTCCTCTGGACGTGCGGCTGGGCGATCTCGCAGCTTCTCAAGGGCGCGCTCGGCCGCGTGGAGAGGAGCCTCGAATCGCTGGAGCGGCGGCGCCGGCTCCCCGGCATGAGCGGCGCGGCCACCAACCGCAGCATCTGGGACGCCTACGACTGGCGCCGCCGCGGCGAGGAGTGGACACCCTCGGCCGAGTGGAAGCACGCGCTGGCCACGCTGATCCGTGAGCGCGCGCCGAAGCAAGGCGCGATCCTCGAGATCGGGCCGGGCGGGGGCCGCTGGACCGAGGGGCTCCAGAAGCTGGCCGGCTCGCTGACCGTCGTCGACGTCTCGCGGGCGAGCATCGAAGCCTGCCGCGCGCGGTTCGCCGCCTGCGACAACGTCCGCTACGTGGTGAACGACGGGCGGACGCTCTCGGAAATCCCCGAGGAGTCGATCGACTTCATCTGGTCGTTCGACACCTTCGTCCACGTCGCTCCCGAGGATGCCGCCTCGTACGCCGGCGAGTTCCGGCGCGTTCTGCGCCGGGGCGGGCGAGGCATCGTCCACCATCCCGCGGTCGGGGGTCTGCGCGGCGGGTTCCGCAGCCGCATGACCAGCGAGGCGTTCGCGGCGCTCCTCCGCGCCAGCGGGCTGGTTCCGCTCGAGCAGTTCGATGCGTGGGGACCGCAGGGCGCCTTCGACGTGAAGCACTTCGGCGACGCGATCACCGTCTTCGCCAAGCCCTGAGACGGAGCCTTCGCCCGGCCCGCCTCCGGTCGCGGCAGCCGGGCTCACTCGACGGACCACACCGTGGCCACCTCGTTCGCGGCGATCCGGCGCGAGCGCGGGAAGGCCCGCCGCATCCAGTCCGCGTCGGCGTCTTCTCCGGCGCTGAGCAGGACCCAGCGCGACCCGTCCAGGAACGGGTCGTTCTGCACCAGGTCCTGCGAGTAGTAGCCGCGGTCCCTGCGCACGAAGACCACGCGCCGATCCTGCGACTCGGCGCCGGGTGGAAGCTGCGCCAGGTGTTCGTCGATGAAGGTCTTCACCTGCGCGAATCGGAGACCGGTGCCGAGGGCGAGGCCCAGCGCTGCGCAGACGAGCATCGCCCGGGGGAGGACCGTCTTCTCGACGTCGGGGCTGGTGAGGAACGCGGCCGCGAGCAGCGGCAGGACGCCCCAGGCGGAATGGAAGTAACGGAAGCCCCAGCCGTGGCCCTGGTTGAAGGGCACGAACATGTATCCGGCCAGCGTGCAGATGCCGGAGAGGGCGAGCAAGGACAGCCTGCGGTCCACGGGCCGGCGGAACGATCGGAGCGCGCCCCAGCAGGCGACGAGGAGGAGGCCCGGCGCCGCCCAGAGGATCAGCTCGATCAGTCCGGCCGCCCGCGCGAGCAGCAGATCGACGCTCGGCGCGGTGAACGCGACCTTCGCCATGCCGGCCGCGAGATCCAGCGCCCTTGGACCCTGCGCACCGGTGCCCACCACTCGGGAACGAAGCCAGAGCCATCCGAGACCGAGCGCGAGCGACAGCGGTAGGTAGCCGAGACACAGCGCGCCGAGGCGCCGGATGCCGTCCCGGCGGAGTCCGACCCACGCGATCCAGGGGAGCGCGAAGAGCAGGTGCGGCACCGGATTGTGCAAGGAGAGCGCGAAGGAGCCGACCGCTCCCGCGGCGAACAGCCGGCGCGGCTCGGGCGTAAGGATCAGCGAGACGAAGAGCAGGTTGAACAAGAGGTGCGCGGCCATCGAATAGAACGAGATGGCATTGACGGCGAATGCGGGAGAGGCGGCGGTCAAGAGGACGGCCCAGCCGGCGGCGGACGGCGACGGCAAGAGCCTGCGAGCGAGGCGCCAGACGATGCACAGGGTCGCCCCGCCGAGCAGCGGATTGAGGAGCCAGGGCACGCCGAGCGCGGCGAAGGGAGCGAGGAGCAGGGCAAATCCGGGCCAGTAGGCGGAGACGATCTGCCCGGCGGTGGAGGCTTCGAGGAAGTCGCCGGCGCGGACGGGGACGAGGCGCGGGAGGACCTCCGGCGGCACTTCTCCCCAGAGCGAGCCGCGGGCGAAGGCGCGCGCCTGGAAGAGGGGCGCGTACTCGTCCATCGCGAGCGGGTGGCGCCGGTACACGATCACGGCCGCCAGCGCCAGGGTGGCCGTCGCGGCCGCGATGAAGGTCCCGGGGCGCGCGGCCAGCTTTTCGAGCGCCCCATCGAATGCGGCCGGCCAGGCCAGACGCGCGACGAGGACCGCGGCGAGCGCCACCAAAAGGCCAAGCACCGCCGCCGCCGGCTCGTCGCGCAGGAACAGGTGCCAGAAGATCTGCAGCCTCCCGCCGGGCTGGACGTCCTCGAGCACCAGCGCGCGCACCGCGAAGCACGCCACCGTGCTCGCGGCGGTCCAGCCGATCAGCGCGCCCGCGGCGCGCCGCAGCCCTGCGGCGGGTGCGTTTGCGGAGGCGAAGGTGGGAGCGACGCGCGGCGATCGATCGTTGCCGAAAAGCGGGTCGCGCATCGAGCCCATGCTAGCATCGATTTGCAAATGAACGAGACGAAAGTTGCCATTCTCGGCGCCGGCCCGGCCGGTCTGACCGCCGCGTATCTCCTCGGCAAGAAGGGCGTGGCGGCGACGGTGCTCGAGCGCGATCCGCGCTACGTGGGCGGCATCTCGCGCACAGAAAACTACAAAGGATTCCATTTCGATATCGGCGGCCATCGCTTCTTTTCCAAATCGAAACAGGTCGAGGACTTGTGGACGGAGATCCTGCCGGACGATCTCTTGGTGCGCCCGCGCTCCTCGCGCATCTTCTACAAGGGCAAGTTCTTCGGCTATCCGCTGCGGGGAGCCGAGGCGCTCTTCAAGCTGGGCCCGGTGGAGGCCGCGCGCTGCGCGCTCTCGTACGCGCGCGCCCGTCTCCTTCCCCGCGGAAGGCCGCGCAGCTTCGAGGACTGGGTCGTCGCGCAGTTCGGCAGGCGGCTGTTCGAGATCTTCTTCAAGACCTACACCGAGAAGGTGTGGGGCATGTCCTGCAAGGAGATCTCCGCCGACTGGGCGGCGCAGCGGATCAAGGGACTGTCGCTCTCCGCGGCCGTGCTCGGCGCACTCTTCCCTCGGCGCAGGCCGCGGGGCGAGGTGATCAAGACCCTGATCGACTCCTTCCGCTACCCGCGCAAAGGGCCGGGGATGATGTGGGAAGCCTGCGCGCAGAAGGTGCGTGCGCGGGGCGGCCGGGTGCTGATGGGCGCCACCGCGGCCGAGCTGACCCACGACGGGGCCGCAGGCCTTTGGACGGTGGTCGCCTCCCGCGGAGGCGCGAGCGAGCAGATCGTCGCCGAGCACGTCGTCTCCTCGGTCCCGCTGCGCAGCCTCGCCCGGATGTTGCGGCCTTCGCTGTCGCAGCGCGCCCTCCAGGCCGCGTCTGCCCTGCGCTACCGCGACTTCCTCACCGTGATGCTCGTCCTCAAGGACAGAAAGCGGTTCGACGACAACTGGATCTACATCCACGACCCGGGCGTGAAGGTCGGGCGCATCCAGAACTTCAAGTCCTGGTCCCCGGAGATGGTGCCCGACCCTTCGCTCTGCTGCTACGGCCTGGAGTACTTCTGCTTCGAGGGAGACGGGCTGTGGAGCTCGTCGGATGCCGATCTCCTCGCGCTGGCGGCGGGCGAGCTGGAGAAGATCGGGCTCGCCGATCGCCACGAGGTCCTCGACGGCTGCGTCGTCCGCCAGCCCAAGGCGTACCCGGTGTACGACGATAGCTATGCCGCGAACGTCGAGGTGGTCCGGCGCGAGCTGAAGGAGCGGTTCCCCACCCTGCACCTGACCGGGCGCAACGGGATGCACAAGTACAACAACCAGGACCATTCCATGATGACCGCCATCCTGACGGTGGAGAACATCCTCGCCGGGAAGGAGCTGTACGACGTCTGGCGCGTGAACGAGGACGCCGAGTACCACGAGGAGGGAGAGCGCGCGTCGCGCGTGTCGGTGAGCGGGTTGCGCCAGGTGCCGCAGCGTGCCTGAGGTCGAAAGGCGCAGGGCCGAGCTCGTTCTCGCCGGCGCCCTGGCTTTCGCCTTCGCGGCGGCCTGCGCCTCGGGCATCGACGGCCTGGGCGACAGCGACCCGTACCGCCACCTCCAGACCGCACGCGATCTGGTCAGGACCGGCTTCCGGCTGCGCGGCGCCCCCTTCCTTCCGTACACGCTCTTGGGGAGCTCCGGGGTCGACCTGTGGCTCGGCTTTCACTGGCTGATGGTTCCGTTCACGCTTCTCGGCACGGTCTGGGGCGCGCGCCTCGCCGGAGCCGCCATCGCGACGTTCGCGGCGGTGGCCCTGGCCTGGCTCTTGCGGCGGCTCGGCCAGGAGCGACCCGCGGCATTCGCGGTGGCCCCGCTGGCCATCTCGCCTTTCTTCGCCTTTCGCGACCACCTCGCCCGGCCCACGCACCTGACTGTGCCGCTCGTCCTCGCGGGGCTCGCCGCCGGCGCCGGCGAGTTGCATCCAGGCTTTGCCTTCGCCGCTGCGTTCCTCCACGGCCTGCTCCACCTCTCCTCGCCGCTCTCGCCCTTCTTCGTCCTCCTCGGGCTGTGCGGCGCCCGCATCGCCGGCGGGCGCGGCTCGCCGCGCGCGCTCCTCTGGTCGATCGCGGGGCTCGCTCTCGCTTTCCTTTTGCGGCCCGACCGCGGGCAGTACCTCACCGTCGCCTTCCTCCACAACGCAACGACGCTCGACCTGCTCTCCAGCGACCCGCTTCCCAACTCGGGGCTGGAGGCGAAGCCCCTCGCCCCGGAATTCCTCCTGGCCGAGGTGTGGTTCGGGCTCGCGCTCCTCGCGACTGCCTGGTGGGCCTCGCGCGGCCGCACGCCCGCCGGGACCCGAGGGATGCGCGCCTCCGCGCTGCTCGCGATCGCCCTGGTGCTCCCTCTCTCCCTGCGCACCGCTCGCTTCCTCGACTACGTCCCGCCGCTCCTGGCGCTCGCGGCCGGGCTCTTCTGGCCGCGCGAAGGACTGAGCGAAGGCGCCCGCCGGCTGCTCCCGGCCGCCGCGGCGCTCTGCGCGGCAGCGCTCGCGGCCAGGAACCTGTCCATCGCCTGGGAGGTGGGAAACTCGAACCTGGGTCCGCCTGCGACGTACGAGCAGCTCGCGGAGGAGGTGCGCGCCCGGGTGCCGCCCGGCTCGTTGCTCTTTACCGACGACACGTTCCGGACCGCCCCCATCTACGCGTCGCTGCCCGAGTACCGCTACATCTCGATGGCCGACCCGTCGCTCCTGCACGCCGCCAACCCCGCGCTCTTCTGGCAATGGCACCACGCCGTGCACGACGCCAGCGATTGCCCGGCGCGAAGCTGCGCGGGCGCGCTTTCCGGCCCGGAGGCCGTCGCCCGCGTGGTGCGCGCGTTTTCCAGCGAGTGGATCGTGACCGACGCTTCGCCGCGTCCGTCGGCGATGGTGCGCGCGATGGCCGCGTCGCCGGATCGTTTCGAGATGGTCGGAGGTACTCGTGCGGGAGGATTCGGCCTGGCCCTCTGGCACCTCAGGCCCGTGGCGCCGGGGTCGGC
Source organism: Myxococcales bacterium (assembly GCA_035260805.1). GTDB lineage: Bacteria > Myxococcota > Myxococcia > Myxococcales > 40CM-4-68-19 > VBKO01. The sequence continues at coordinate 6,225 of DATFUN010000227.1, forward strand.
CTCCGCTGCTCCCCGTGCCCGATCCGGCGGCTGAACGCGCGAGCCTCGCCGGAGTGCGCTGGAATCAGTTGCGGCCGTGCTCACCGAATACGTCGCGCAGGGCGTTCGCGATCTCCCCCAGCGTAGCCCGCGCCTTCACGGCTGATACAATGTGCGGCATCACGTTCTGCGTTCCTTGCGCCGCCCGCTTCAGGTCGGAGAGCGCGCGCAGGGGGGGCTCCTGCGAGCGCGCCGCGCGGAAGGCGCGCAGCCGCTCCACCTGCTGCTCCTCGAGGCGCGGATCCACCCGCATGGTCTCGAAGGGCGCCTCGCCCTCGGTGACGAACTCGTTCACCCCCACGATCACGCGCTGCTTGTCCTCGATCTCCTTCTGGTACCGGTAGGCCGCTTCCTCGATCTCGCGCTGCGGGTATCCGGAGGCGAT
>DATFUN010000228.1:0-6667 GCA_035260805.1 Myxococcales bacterium
CCTGCCTCCGGCGGCTACGGGACCGACGTGCGGGCGCTGTCCGGAGCAGCGCGGCTGCGGCGCGCGCTCGCGCGGCACCCGGACGCGATCTGCATCGTGCCCCATCTGGGAATGGACGAGCCGGCCGCGTTCGAGGCGCTGCTCGACGAGTTCCCCAACCTGTACCTGGACACCACCATGGCCATCACCGGCTACTTCCCCGACCCCCCGGACCTGGGGATGTTGCGGCGGAGGCCGGATCGGATCCTGTACGGAACCGATTTCCCCAACCTGCCGTACGGCTGGGATCGCGAGCTGCAAGTGGTGCGGGGGTTGGAGCTGCCCCCCGCCGACGAGGCGCGGATCCTCTCCGGCAACGCGGTCCGGCTCTTCGGTATCCAGTAGAGTAGATTCAGTATCGCGGCACGGACGGATCGATCTGCTCCGACCAGGCGTCGATGCCTCCCGCCAGGGAGAGCACTTCCCGGAGCCCGGCGGCGGACAGCACCTCGGCGGCGTGGAGGCTGCGCACGCCGTGGTGGCAATAGCAGACGACGAGCTGCCCCGGCGCGGGCCGTACCTCCGCAACGCGCGAAGGCAATTCGCCGACCGGGAGGAGCAGGCTGTCCGGAAGCCGCGCCAGCTCGTTCTCCCAGGGCTGCCGCACGTCGACGAGCAGCGGCCGTTCGCCGCGGGCGAGCCTGCGCGAAAGATCGTCGACGGAGATTTCCCGCGCCATCGTCATACCCGGAACCTGGGGCGCGACGCGGCCTACCGCAGCCGCTTGCGCATGGTCCTGCGCACCGTCTCGTAGCCGAGGTCGCGGTACAGGTCGCGGGCGCGGCGGTTGTTGCCTGCCACCGACAGCTCGATGTCCTCGATACCGCGCTCGCGCGCTTCCGCCTCGGCGCGCTGCATGAGCAGGCGCCCGAGCTTCTGCCCGCGGGCCTCGCGGACGATCCCCATGGTGGTCACCTCGAGGATCCGCTTGCCGCTCGCGTCGGTCGCCTCGGTCAGCCAGAGATGCCCCAGGTATCCTCCCTGTTCGGCCTCCAGGACCAGCAGCTGCGCCGAGGGGACGGCGAAGCGCTGCGGCGTGAACCCCCGGGCGGCGAGCCGCTTTGGCCACCTCTCGCGCAGATCGCGGCGCTCGTCCTCGGTGGACTCGCCCAGCGCATCGATCGCCGTTTCCAGGTCGAGTTGCAGGAATTGCTGCCAGTCCTTCTCCGCGTAGGGCCTCAGGCTCGGCATGGCGAGCGCTCTAACGCAGCCGCCGGCGAGCGGCAAGACGCCCCGCATCCGACAGTCTCCGGCACCTTTCGCTTGCATCCGGGACCGCGATCCGGTTGAAGAAGCGGCCGGATGGCGCGAAAGCCGAGGGGACAAGTCAGGACGCCGGGTGGGCCCGGGCCGCAGCAGCACTCCCAGCCGCCCCGGCCTCAGGGCGGCGGGGGCGCGAGCTGGGCCCCGCTGCGCGACTCGGTGCGCCGGGACATCGAGCAGGCCAGCTCGGCGCTCGCCTTCGCCGCGGCGCTCCACGACCGGCTCGAGGCGCAGCGGCGCCTGTTCGCCGATTTCCCGCGCGTGATGGAGCAGCTGCGCAGCGGCGCTCTCGAGCGCGTGGCGACCTCGCTTGCCCGGCTGTTCGAAGGCAAGGACCAGTTCGACCTGACGCGGTTCCTGCGCGATCTGCCGCTTGCGCTCGCGCAGCTCGCCGCGGCCGAGGCGGCGCGGAAGGGCCCGCCGCAACCATCCGCTGCAGCGCAGTCGCCTGCCATCGCCGGCGAGGGGGAGGGTGGACCCACGGCGGAGACCACCGGCGGCGCGGAAGCAGCCCCGGCTGTCCAGTCGTCCGCTGCCGCCGCGGCCACGCCCGAGGGCGCCGCCACCCCGGAGGCGACTTCGCCGCCGGAGATGACTTCGCCGCCGGAGGTGACCTCGACCGCGGAGGCTACGCCCGCCGGGGAGGCGACCGCGACGCCGGAAGCGCCGCCGCCGAGCGACGCGACCGCCGCCCCCGCGCCGGTGCCGACGCCTCCTCCCGCGCAGCACCCCCAGCCGGGGAACGGCGGCGCGCCGGCCGAGCCTCCTTCGCGGCGCCTCGAGCTGCGCTCGCGGTTGCTCGCCGCGGGGCCGCAGCTCGGCAAGGCCATCGTCACGTACCGGCGCACGGTGGCGACTGTGCGGCGCGCCGCGGCCCCCAGGCGTGCACCCGGCCCGTGGCGCTCGGACCGCGAGGTGCTCGAGGAAGCGCGCCTCGCGGTCGAGTTCGCCCGCCAGCTGTTCGATGCGTACGCCGAGGCGTGGGCGGATCAGCCGACACAGCCCGGCAGCGCGGAGATGATGAGCGCGGAGACGGACCGGTTCCTCGCCTGGACGCAGCTCGTGCGGTACATGGACCTGGCGGCGCCGCGCTCCCAGCCGCCGCCGCCCGTCGAGAAGCCGGCCGACAAGCAGCCCGCCACGCAGGGGTCCGCGGGCGCCGGCGCGGGGGTCCCGCCGACCGAAGCCGGGACGGCGCAGAGCCCCTGACAAAAGCCCCATCGCCGGGCCTCGAAAAGGTGGCGCTGCCGGGGCGAACGCCGCACAACGCACGGCGTCGCGGACGTTCCCTGGCGTTCTGCTGCGGGGGCGCGGATTCTATTGTACAAGGCCGCGCGACGAAGGAGGCCACCCTTGAGCACCAGCCTACGCCCAGTGCCACGGGCGCCCGATGCGGACCTTTCGCCCGAGCTCCTGCTCCGCATCCATGACCTGATGGTGAAGTCGCGCGTCCTCGAGGAGCGCCTCATCGCCATGTACAAGCAAGGCGACGGGTACTTCTGGATCGGCGGGCCGGGCGAGGAGGCCTTCAACGTCCCGCTGGGCCTGCTCATCCACAAGGGGCGGGGGCCGCAATTCGACTACTGCCATTTCCATTACCGGAACAGCGCGACGCTTCTGGCCATGGGCGCCGACCCGGTGAACGCGATGCGGCAGATGAAGAACACCGCCACCGACCCGTACTCGGGCGGGCGGAACTTCTGCAACCACTACTCCATTTTCGAGTGGAACGTGGTGCCGGTCACCTCGACCATCGAGCCGCAGCACCTGATCGCCGTCGGGACCGCGCTGGCGCAGAAGCGCGCGGGCGGGCGCGGAATCACGGTGGTCACCGGCGGCGACGCGGGGACCGCGGAGGGCGACTTCGCCAGCTGCCTCATCTGGTCCTCGCGGCCGGCGAACCCGCTGCCGATGCTGATCGTCGTCACCAACAACAAGTGGGGCATCTCGACGCCGTGGGCGGGTCAGCACGGCGAGAAGCGAATCTCCGACCGCGGCAAGGGCTTCGGGATCGAGTCGAAAACCATCGACGGCAACGACCCCGAGGTCGCGTACCGCGAGATCGCCGCCGCCATGGAGTACGTCCGCACGGAGCGCAAGCCGTTCTTGCTCGAGGCGATGGTCTCCCGCCTGTTCGGCCACTCCAGCGCGTCGGGGGCCAACACCGTCGCGGACGAGGCGGACTGCCTGAAGGGATTCGAGAAGAAGCTGGAGGAGCGCAAGCTGCTCACCCGGCAGCAGATGGAGGAGCTGCGCCAGAAGTATGCGCAGGAGCTGCAGGAGGCGCACCGCAAGGGGCGCCAGGAGCCGCAGCCCAAGGGCGACACCATCTACCAGAACGTCTTCATGGACCGGGACAAGGTGAGGGAGGGGAACTAGCCGTGTCGACCATGGTCCAGGCCATCCGGATGGCGCTGCACGTCGCGGAGGAGCGCCACGACCTGACCGACGTGTTCGGCGAGGACGTGGGGCCGCCGCTGGGCGGGGCTTTCACGGCCACGCAGGGAATCAAGTGCGCGTGGAACACGCCGCTGGACGAGCGCGGTATCGTTGGCGCCTCCATCGGCCTGGGGCTCGCCGGCTGCCGCAACGTGGGCGAGATCCAGTTCTGCGACTACGCGTACAACACCATCGACCTGCTCAAGCTGGCAGGCCTGCAGACCTGGTCGACCAACGGCGACTGGAACGTCCCGATGACCATCATGACGCCGGTCGGGGCGGGCATTCGCGGCAGCATCTACCATTCGCACTCGTTCGACGCGACGGCGACGCACATCCCCGGTTTCAAGATCGCCATCCCTTCGACGCCGAGGGACGCCTACGGGCTCCTGCTCTCCTGCATCGTCGATCCCAACCCGTGCTTCTTCCTCGTCCCCAAGGCGCTGATGCGGGTGCGCAGCCTGCCGGGGGAGGAGATCCCCGGCGAGCCCGGCGACGATCGCGCGCTGAGCAAGATGATCGACGCCCCCCTGGGCGACCGCGCGAAGTGGCAGCCGCAGTGGCCCGGGACGCCGGACATCTTCATCCCTTTCGGCGAGGGCCGCACGGTGCGGCGCGGCCGCGATCTGACGGTGGTCAGCTACGGCCGCACGCTGCCCTTGTGCAAGAAGGCGGCGGACGAGCTGTCGCACGAAGGGATCGAGGCGGAAGTGATCGACCTGCGGTCCCTGCACCCGTACGACTGGCCGCGCATCCACGAGTCGGTGAAGCGGACCGGACGCGCGCTGTTCGTGAACGAGGACACCGAGATCAGCAACTTCGGCGAGCACCTGTTGCGGCGGACGGTGGAGGAGCTGTTCTACGAGCTGACCGCGCCGCCGCGCCTGCTGGCGGGCGCGTTCGTCCCGGGAGTCGGGCTTGCCGACAACCTGGAGATGGCCTCCGTTCCGCAACTCCCGTCGATCCGGGACGCGATGCGCCAACTGGCGCACCACCAGCCCTGAGGTCGAGGGGAAGGTCCAGGTCAGGAGGGCGCGCCGGTTACTCGACCAGGGCCGCCAGCACTTCGGTCGCGCTGATCACCTGCTTCTGCAGCAAGGTCGCCGCATAGGAGGCGAACGGCAGCAGGGCGCGCGAGGTGATCGCGAACGGCGCGATCTGGGCGAGCGGCTTGCCGGATGCCAGCGCCGCGCGGGCCTCGTCGGTGACCTGGAACGCCTCCACCACCACGGCGCGGCCCACGTACCCCGTGCGGTTGCAGGCGTCGCAACCGACCGCGCGCGGCAGGGGAGCCGAGGCCTGCGCGGGGTCCATCACCTTGCGCGCGATGAGCGCCTCGACCAGCGCGGGAGGGTGCGGCTCCAGCGTGCGGCACGCGGTGCACAGCTTGCGCACCAGCCGCTGGACCAGCACCAGCGCGATCGACTGCGCGACCAGCGCGCGCGAGCAGCCCAGGTTCTCCAGCCGCTGGAACGCCGCCATGGCGTCGTTGGCATGGAGCGAGGTGAAGAGCAGGTGGCCGGTCATCGCCGCCTCGAGCGCGAGGACCGCCGTGTCCGCGTCGCGCGTCTCGCCCACCACGATGACGTCCGGATCCTGGCGGAGCAGCGACCGGAGGGCCTGCGCGAATCCCAGCCCCGCCGCGGCGTTCACCTGCACCTGGGTCACGCCGGGCAGCCGGTACTCGATGGGATCCTCGACCATCATGATGTTGGTGTCGGGCCGCGTGATCTTGCGCTCGTTGAGGAGCGAGTAGAGCGTCGAGGTCTTGCCCGAGCCGGTGGGTCCGCAGACCAGGATGCCGCCGTAGGGCCGGTTGAGGGCGCGGCGCACCGCCTGCACGGTGTTCGGCTCGAAGAAGATCTGCTCCAGCTGGCGTGTCGAGCCGGACGCCTCCAGGATGCGCAGCGCGATCTTCTCGCCGCGGTTCGCCGGCAGGGTGGAGACGCGCAGGTCGACCTCGCGCTTGCCGGCGGCGAGCCCGATGCGGCCGTCCTGCGGCATGCGGCGCTCGGTGATGTCGAGGCCGGCCAGCACCTTGATGCGCGCGGCGAGCGCCTTCAGGGTCACGGCCGGCGGGACCGCCTCGGGGTACTCCTGCAGCACGCCGTGCACGCGGAGCCGGATGCGCGGCGCGCCTGCGGTCGGCTCGATGTGCACGTCGGAAGCCTCGCGGTCGAGCGCGCCGACGATGAGGCGGTTGACGAATCGGATCACCTCGTCGCCCATTGCCCGCGGAGGTGTCGCCTCGCGATCGGCCTCTGCCGCCGCCTCGAAGACCAGGGTGTCCGGATTCACCGATGGGCCGCTCACCTTCGCCGGCCGGGCGGCGGTCGCGTCCACCCGCAGCCGCACCACCGCCTGGGCGAAATCGTCCGCGGAGATGGCCACCACTTCTGGCTCCACCGTGGGCAGCGTCCGGCGCAGCTCGGCCAGCGCTCCGGTATTCCGCGGAGAGACCATGCCGACGGTCAAGTGCGACCCTGAGAGGCGCAGCGGGAGGATGCGGTGCTGCCGGATCAGCTTGGCGGGGATCATCGCCACCACCGAAGGCTGCAGGTCGAAGTCGCTCACCTCCACGAACGGGATGCTCCCGGGGAAGCCCCGCTGGGCCTCCGCGGGCGAGGCGGCCGGCTCCTGTTCGGGCACCAGCTCGGTCAGGGCGAGCTGCATGCGCTCCATCGCGCAGACCCGGGCGAGCTGCCCTGCCAGGTTGCGCAGCACGGCCTCCGCGACCGGCTGTACCTTGCGGATGAGCCCCGCCGCGGGGTCCTTCTGCATCCACAGCACCCGGGTCGGCTCCGCGGCCACCAGCGTGGTGGGGCTGGGGCCGCCCGCGACCAACGCGGCATCGCCGAAGTGATCGCCCGGACCTAGCGTCTCGATTTCGCTTCCGTCGGGAAGGCGGACGCTCAGCGCGCCCGAG
>DATFUN010000229.1:0-7938 GCA_035260805.1 Myxococcales bacterium
GCCTGGTGCACGGTGGAGAGCACCAGCCGCTCGTCCGGATCCGCCCCCTCGATCACGTCCTCTCCTTGCAGCGAGTCGAGCAAGGAGAGATCGCCCAGGAGCTGCTCGAGCGAGTCGGCCTGCAGAGCGTAGTCGGCGAGCTGCCGCACGTCGTCCTCGCGGGCTTGGAAGCTCGAGTAGCGGATCTTGAGCGCCTCGCGATAGCCCGCCTCCTCGAGCACGAACCGCACCATCTCGGAAGGCTGCGAGCGCATGGACGGAGCGCACAGCTGCGCCAGCGCGCCGCGCAGCTTCCTGAGCCCCGGCCGCGCCTTGGGTGGAACGAGCTGGTCCAGCTCCGCGCGCGACAACGCGACCCGGGGGTCCCTCCCCTGCCCCGCCCAGATCTGGAGCTGGGACCAGAGCGCGTCGGCGCTCGCCGCCCCGATGCCCGGCGCGAGCTTCACCACCCGTTTGAACGAAAGCTCGTCGAGCGGGTTCTGCACGAACCGCAGGTGCGCCAGCACGTCCTTGATGTGCGCCTGCTCGAAGAAGCGCACTCCGGCGCGCACGTAGAAGGGGATCCCGCGCCGCGCCAGCTCCATCTGCAGCTCCATCGCGTGGTGGTGCGCGCGGTAGAGCACGGCCGTCTCGCGCAGCGGGATGCCCTCCTCCCGCAGCTCCAGGATCCGCTGTGCCACGAACTCCGCCTGCTGGTGGACGTCGCGGAGCGGGACCAGTGCGGGCAGCGGTCCGTCCTCGCGGCACGCCGACAACTGCTTGGGGAACTGGCGCGCGTTGCATGCGATCGAATGGTTGGCGAGCGCCAGGATCTGCGGCGTGCTCCGGTAGTTCACGGTCAGCTTGAACTGCCGGCAGTCCGGGTAGCGCTCGGGAAAGGCGAGGATGTTGTCGAAGTGCGCGCCGCGGAACGAGTAGATGCTCTGCGCGTCGTCGCCCACCACCAGGGCGTTGCGGTGCGGCGCCGCCATCCGGTCGACGATCTCGCCCTGGAGCAGATTCGTATCCTGGTACTCGTCGACCAGGATGGCGTCGAACTGCCGCTGCAGCGCCTCGCAGGCTTGCGGCACTTCGACGAGCAGCCGCTTCCAGTTCATCAAGAGATCGTCGAAGTCCATCGCATTCATCTGCGCCTTGCGCTCCGCGAAGCGGCGCGCCACGCGCAGGATCTCCTCCTCTAGCGCCCCGAACTGCGGCCGCTCCCGCGCCAGCACCTCGGCGATGGGCCGCTGCGTGTTGACCGCGGTCGAGTAGAGATCGACGAGCACGTCGGCGCGGGGAAAGCGCCGCTGGCCCACGCCCAGTCCCAGGTCGGCGGTGGCGCTGGCCATCAGCTCCTTGGCGTCCTCGCGGTCGAGCAAGCCGAAGCGCTCGCCGTAGCCGAGCCGCGCGCCGTGGTCGCGCAGTAGCCCGTGCGCGACGTGATGGAATGTCCCCCCGATCAGCTTGCGGCCGTCGATGCGGCACAGGGCGGCGACGCGTGCCATCATCTCCCGGCCGGCCTTGTTGGTGAAGGTGAGCAGCAAGATGCGATCGGGCGCGACGCCCTCCTCGATCAGGTGGGCCACCCGGTAGGTGAGCGCCCGCGTCTTGCCGGATCCGGCGCCGGCGATCACCAGCGTGGGGCCCTGCGGACAGAGGGCCACCGCGCGCTGCTCGTCGTTGAGCTCGGAATCGAAATCGACCAGGCCCCGCCGCGGCTGCGCGCTCTTCAGCGCGTACTTCCGCACGGCGGTGGGCTCCTGCGGAACCAGCTGCTGGGCGGAAGCGCTCTCCTGGGGCATCCGCGCACCCTAGTGAACGCCTGTACAGCCCGTCAAGTTTCTTCGTTCTTGCGACAGCCGGCTCCGGCCGGTTATGGACCCCGCGTGCCGACCGACCAGCCGGTGGCCGTCGTCTGCGACTTCGACGGCACCGCCACCTTGCGCGACATCGGGGACGAGATCAGCAAGCACTTCGGCGGAATCGAGCATTGGGAGGCGGAGAGCGCGCGGTTCCGCCGGGGCGAGCTGGACACCCGCGGGATCATCCAGGCCATCTATACCAAGGTGCTCGCGTCCGAGGACGAAGTGCGCGCCTTCGCCGCGACGACGGCCAGGTTGCGGCCCGGGTTCTCGGAGCTGGTGGCCGCGTGCCGGGAGCGCGGCGCTCCGTTCTTCCTCGCCTCGGGCGGACTGCGCCAATACATCGAGGCGGTCCTCGCCGCGAACCTCGCGCCCGAGCTGCGCGCATCGGTCCGCATCGTCGCCAACGAGGGTGTCTTCGGCCGCGGCGGTCTCCAAGTCAGCTTCCCCACCGAGGGCGCGGCGCGCGAGCTGGGCTGCACGGAGTGCGGGTCGTGCAAGCGCGTGGCCGTCGCCGAGGCGCGCCGGGCCGGCGCGCGCCACGTGATCGGAGCCGGCGACGGATTCGCCGACCGGTGCCTGGCGCGGTCGGCCGACTCGATCTGGGCGCGCGACGGCAGCTACCTGCACCGCTGGTGCGTCGAGAACCGCGTCGCGCACACTCCGTTCACCACCTTGGACGGCGTCGCGTGGGCGGTTGCCGCCCTCCAGGCATAGCTCCTGCACTGTGGCTCCCGGCCGCGACCAGAGCGGCCGGGAGGGATCCGCATGGTGGGATGGCGCCGGCTGCTCTGCGCGGCCACGCTGGCGGCGGGCGCAGCCGCGGGCCAGGACGACGGCGACGGTATCGGCGCGGAAGCGGTCTCCGAGCGCGTCGAGGAACCGCGGGCGACCGCCCTCGGCGCCTCGGTCCAGCTCAGTGCGTCCGCCCGAGGTGGGCACGAGCTGCAGCTCATTGCACACGTGAGGCGAAGCGGGGTCCGCATCACGGCGGGAGCGGAATCGTTCTCGGGACCGAGCGCGCCGCAGCGGCACGGCCTGCTCCTCGGCGGTGAGGTGGAGCTGGGCGACGACGCGGCGATCCAGATAGAGGTGCACGCAATCCCTGCCCAGGAGCAGATGTCGCGCGCGGCCGGCGAAGCATGGCTGCGCATCGGCTGGGCCGGCGCGGGCGTACTCGCCCGGCGCACCTCGCTCGGCGCGCAACGGCTGGACGCGCTGGGAGCGGGCGTTGCGCTGTCGGCGGAGATCCTCGGCGTGGAGTCCGAGCTGCGCGTGGTCGCCTGGCGCGTCGATCTGGCGTCGTCCCGCTCCCGCGACCCGTGGAACGCCTTCGGGCAGCGGACGCTCGATTGGCCCGAGCGATGGCAAGCAGAGCTTTCGGCGCGGCGCCCCGTGGGTCGGATAGCCGTCACGGCCGTGGCGGGCATCTCGCAGTCTCCGCTGCCGCAGCTGTTTGCGCGCGCGGGCGCCGGACTCGAGCTGAGGATCGGTCCGGCCTTGCTCAGCGCCGCCGTCGCATGCGCCAGGACTTCGGACGGCGTCGCACAGGAGGTCGCGGCCGGCGTGGCCGTCGGCGAGCTCCCTTGAGCCGGAAGGCCCGACTTACGCCGGCTGCTGCGCGACTTCCAGAGCCAGCATCGCGAGCGCCCGGTTGAGCAGCGATAGCCGGCGCTTGGCCGCGGCGATGGCAGCGCGGGCGCGTGGCGAGTCGTCGTGATATCGCTGCATGGTGTCCTTGAGGTGCTCGTAGGCCATCTGCACGCGAGCGATCAGCTCGATCCGGCTAGCCTTGTCCTGGCCCACCTGCTTCGCCTGGCTGCGCATCTTCCGTCCCTCCGACGCGAGCGCTGCTGCCCACGCTGGGTACCACTTGGATGCACGCGGCCGGCCAATTCTTCAGGGTAGCTCTAAGTGTATGGAATGATTGATTTCGACGCATGCAAGACGACCAGGCACGTGTACGAAGATCCAGCCGGGAGTCGAAGATCTGACCAGCTCCGACCGTCATTTTTTCCCACCGGGGTGACGAACTGTCACTCCTCGGGTCCAACCAGGCGTGACAAGGTCTTCCGATCGATGCCGAGCGCTTCCGCCGCACGGGTCTTGTTCCCGCCGAGGTCGCGCAGGACCCGCTCGGCGTACCGCCGGTTCAGCTCGTCGAGCGTCGGCCGGTCGGCCAGCAGCGGATCGGGGGCGGGCGGGGGCGGAAGCACCGTGACCTGGGACGGCGCGGGCACATGGTCGGGCAGCCCGCTCGCTTTGCGCCACTGGTCGCGCACCGCCTCGGGCAGATCCTCCGGCAGGATGGTCCCGCCCGGGTTCAGCGCCAGCGCGCGGGCGACCGCGTTCTCCAACTCGCGCACGTTGCCCGGCCAGGGATAGGCCAGCATCGCCTCGCGCGCTTCGTTGGTGATGTTGGCGCCGCGGACGCCCGCGTGGCGCGCGGCGAAATGCTCGGCCAACAGCGGGACGTCCTCGGGACGCTCGCGCAGCGGCGGCAGCCGGATGGTGACGACGTTCAGCCGGTAGAAGAGGTCCTCGCGAAAGCGCCCGGCCTTCACCTCCGCGGCGAGGTCCTTGTTTGTCGCGGCCACCACCCGCGTGTCCACCTTCACGGCGGAGGACTCGCCGACCCGGCGGATCTCCCCTTCCTGCACGACCCGCAGCAGCTGCCCCTGGATGCGCTGCCCGATGTCCCCGATCTCGTCGAGGAACAGGGTCCCGCCGCTCGCTTCCTCGAAGAGCCCGCGCCGCGCGCCCGTCGCGCCGGTGAAGCTGCCGCGCGCGTGGCCGAACAGCTCGCTCTCCAGCACGCCTTCGGCGATGGCCCCGCAGTCCACCGCAAGGAAGGGGCCCTGCGCGCGGCGCGAGGCTCCGTGGATGGCGCGCGCGACCAGCTCCTTCCCTGTACCGGATTCGCCGACCACCAGCACCGTCGCGTCGGTGGCGGCCACTCGCGCGGCCGTCTTGTAGACCTGCAGCATCGCCTCGCTGCGCCCAACCACGTTCTGCAGCGAGTACTTCTCGCGGATCTCCCGCTTGAGGCGCCGGTTCTCCGCGCTGAGCCGCCGGTGCCGGAGCGCGCGGTCGACCACCAGCTTGATGGCGTTCACGTCGTACGGCTTGGAGATGTAGTCGTAGGCTCCGCGGCGGATGGCGTCGACCGCGCCGTCCACGTTGCCGAACGCGGTGACCAGCAGCACCGGAGTCTCGACGGCGGTCTTCACCACCCAGTCGAGCACTTCCAGGCCGTCCGCCTCGACCATGCGGATGTCGCTCACCACCGCGTCGAATCCGTCTCCGCCGCGCTGGTGCTCGTCGCGCAGCAGCTTGAGCGCCTCGGCCCCGTCGGTGGCGACCGTGACCTGGTGGCCATCCTCCGCGAGGATCTGCGCCATCAGGCCTCGCGAGGCCATGTCGTCGTCCACCACCAGGATGCGCGCCAACTCGCCCATGCCCCTCCAGCTTAACGCGTGTTGCCCTTGAGGAAGACCGCGACTTGCCCCTGGAGCCACTGGCCGTCGAGCGAGAGGAAAGCCGGATTCACTTCGCGAGCCGCTTGAATACTCCGGCGTACTTGCGATGCGCTTGCTCGACGATCTCGCGCAGCTTGGCCGACCGCCTCGGCGACGCCTTCTTGAGGACGAGCGCGAAGCTGTTGCCGGTGCTGACGAGCTTCTTGCGCATGGTGCGTACAAGATAGCCTGCCGGTTCGTACGGAGCGAGAACGACCCCCGCCGGCCGATGCGTTGACGGGGCCGATCAGGACGTGGCTTCCGCGGGGAAGCGCACGGTGAAGGTGGAGCCCCGGCCCGGCTCCGACTCGACGTCGATGCGGCCTTTGAGCGCGCGGGCGATCTCCTTGCAGATCGCCAGCCCGAGGCCGGTTCCCATCCCCGCGGCCTTGGTCGTGAAGAACGGCTCGAAGATGCGCCGCTTCCCTTCCGGGCCCATCCCCGTACCGGTGTCGGCGACGCGCAGCACCCCCTCCGATCCGTCGCGGCGCGCCTGGACTTCTAGCTTGCCCCCGTTGGGCATCGCGTCGACCGCGTTGGCGACGAGGTTCGTGAGCAGGTGCCGGACCAGTCCCGGATCGGTGCGCACCACCGAGGCGCCGTCCAGCACCTCCCGCTGCACCTGGATCTTCGCGCGGGCCTCGGTGCCCAGCGTCAGGTCCAGCGCCTCGTCCACCAGCGGCTCCATCTGCACCGTCTCCGCCGCCGGCTTGAAGCCGCGGGTCTGATCGAGGAAGCGCCGGATGATCTCCGCCATGCGAAGCACTTCGGCGCTCGCGATCTGCGCCTGCGCCCGCGCGGGTTCCGGCAGATCGCCGCGCAGCGCGAGGAGCTGCACGTGTCCGCTCACCGCGTTGAGCGGATTGCCCAGCTCGTGCGCGATGGTGCCCGCAAGCTGACCGAGCGCGGCCAGCCGCTCCTGCGCGGTCAGATCGCGCCGGGCCGCCACCAGGAGCTCGTTCAGCTCCTCCAGCGCGCGGTTCTTGCGGGTCAGCTCGGCCGTCGCGTCCTCGATCTTCGCCTGCAGCTCCGCGTTGAACCCGCGGATCTGCGCCAGCATGCGGTTGAACCCGCGGGCGAGGTAGGACAGCTCGTCGCCGCCCTCGGCCGGCCCCGGCGCGCTGACGTCGTAGAGGCCGTTCTCCACCGCGCGCATGGTGGCGGAGAGCAGGTCCACCCGGCGGACCAGGATGCGGCCGAGCAGGATCCAGAACGCCCCGATCAGGAAGAGGCTGGCCGCCACCGCGGTGGCGAGCAGGACGCGGCGCTCCGCCGAGACCAGCCGCTCGGCCTCGGCGAGCGAGGCGATGAGGACCAGCCTCGCCCGCGCGCCCCGGCCGTCGGTGAACGGCTCGGCCCAGCGGAGCGCGCGCCCCTGCTCGGGCTCCTCGACGATCGCGGAGGCGCGCGGCAGGCCGGGCAGCGGCCCCCGCCAGCGGGTCAAGGAAATCCCCTCCGGCGTGACCCGGGCGGAGACGAAGTCCGAGTCGAGACCCAGCGCGGCCGGCCGGGCCAGCTCGGCGCGCAACAGACCGCGGTGCATGCGGATGGTGGCGGCCAGCTCCTCGGAGATCTGCTCGTCGTCGGCTCCGGCGCGCCGCAGCGCAGCGGTGGCCGCGCGCGCCAGGCCGACGGTGCGATCCCGCACCTCGGTCTCCACTGATCTTTGCGCGATGCGGAGCCCGAATCCCGCGGCGACGAGCAGCGTCGCGGCGAGTACCGCGGCGAACAGGGCGACGAGCTGGAGCCTCAGGGACACCGGGGCTCCAACCGTACACCGGAAGCGCGCCTACCGCCCGACGGTCACGCGCCGGGCGGCGGAGGCAGCTTCTCGGCCTCCTTCTCTTCCCCGAGCCCCGAGACGCCCTTCTTGAACCCGCGGATCGCCTCGCCGAGGCTGGCACCCAGCTGCGGCAGCTTGGACGGACCGAAGAAGAGCAACGCGAGCGCGAGGACCACCAGGATTTCGCCGAAACCGAGCCTCATCGAAGCCTCCGGTAACATTGTCTATACCAAGGGCCTGCCTCGGCGCATCCTCGAAACGTCCAGGACCCGGAAAACGAGCGCAGCCCTGCCAGCGGCCGGCCGGTGGCCGCAAAAGCGGCGCACCGGCGGGATTCGAGTAATCTCGAAGAGTGCGCTTGCTGTCGTTCGCCTTGGCCGCCGCCCTCGCCGTTCCGTCTCGCGGGGCGGGCCCCGACCAGCGGGCGCTGGAGACTGCCCTGCGACAAGCGGTCGCGGCATCTTGCCCCTCCCTCAGCTTTGCCGTCGATCCCGATCTGACGCGGGCTGCGCGGGCTTTCGTTGCCGCCGCGCAGGCTGGCCGCGCGCCCATCGCCGGTGCCGCCCTGGGGTTCTACGCAGCGCTGGAGAGCTACGAGCCGTCGCCGGTGTCCGGCATCGCCACCATCTCGCCCCCCTCGCGCGCCGACCGCGCCGTGGGAGACCTGTTCGGGCGCGAGTGCAGGTTCAACCGCGCCGGGGTCGCCGCGGCGGTGTTGGGAGAGGAGGCGGTGGTCGCGCTGGTCACGGCGGCGCACTCGACCGACCTCTCGCCGATTCCCGGGAGAGTGGAG
>DATFUN010000230.1:0-8479 GCA_035260805.1 Myxococcales bacterium
GCGCGCCGGATTCGTCCACGCATTCCAAGCCATATGCGCAGTCCAGGTTGCGCGTGCAGGAGTCCTTGACTCCCTTGCGATTGTTGCCGGCGGCGCACGCAAGCCCCACCGCGAGCCCGGCGATCGAGGAGAGCAGCACTGCGGCGAGCGATCGACTCACTTGAACACCTCGTTCAGGACCACCCGCAAGCTCTGCGGGTCCTCCACGTTGAATGCGCGCAGCGTCTTGTCGATGCGGCGGCACAGTCCCGAGAGGACCTTCCCGGGACCAAGCTCGATGAGCGTGTCCGCTCCGGACAACGCCATGCGCTGCACCGACTCGACCCAGCGCACGGGCGCGGTGACCTGGCTCAAGAGCAACTGGACGATGCGCGCCGGGTCGGTGTTCGGCTCGGCGGTCACGTTGGCCACGATGGGCGCGGAGGGTTGCTTGATGGGGATGGCGGCCAGCACCTCGGCCAGACGTGGCTGCACCGGCGCCATGAGCGAGCAGTGGAATGGAGCCGAGACGGGGAGCGGCAAGGCGCGCTTGGCGCCGCGCTCCTTGCACTTGGAGATGGCCCGGTCCACCGCGGGGGCGTGGCCCGCGATCACCGTCTGCTCGGGCGAGTTGTAGTTGGCCGGCTCCACCACCCGGCCGGGCTCCTCCGCCTGCGCGTCCTTGCAGGCGGCGGCGACCTGCTCTGGCTCCAGGCCGAGGATGGCCGCCATGGCCCCCTCGCCGGCGGGCACGGCTTCCTGCATGAAGGTCCCGCGGGCGCGCAGCGCTCGCATGGCGTCCTGGAGCTGCATCGCTCCGGAGGCCACCAGCGCCGAGTATTCGCCCAGCGAATGCCCGGCGAAGAAGAGCGGCAGCCGGAACCGCCCGCCCGCCTCCTTCACCAGGACGCGGTGCGCGGCGATGGAGACGGCGAGGATGGCCGGCTGCGTGTTGGCGGTCTGGCGCAGCTCCTCCTCGGGCCCTTCGAAGAGGAGCTGCAGGAGCCCGCCGCCGAGCGCCGCATCGGCCTCGTCGAGCACCGCGCGCGCCTCCGGATAGGCGTGCGCGAGCGCCTGGCCCATCCCCACCGCCTGCGACCCCTGCCCAGGAAAGACGAACGCGACCGGCATGTCCCCTCCGGCGCTACCACTTGACCAGTGCGCTGCCCCAGGCCATGCCGCCCCCGATGGCCATCATCAGCACCAGGTCGCCGTCCTTGAGCCGCCCCGCCCGGTTCGCCTGGTCGAGCGTGAGCGGGACCGAAGCCGAGGAGGTGTTGCCCATCTGCTCGATGTTCAGCTCGCACTTCTCCAGCGGAATCTCCAGCTTCCTCATCACGTGCTCGAGGATGCGCAGGTTGGCCTGGTGCGCGATCACCCGATCGACGTCCTGCGGCCGGTATCCGTTGCGTTCCAGCGCCTCGCGCGAGCAGGCGTCGAGGGCGCGGACCGCGGTCTTGTAGACCTCGCGCCCGTTCATCTTGATGAATTGATCGCGGCGGTCGAGCACGTCCTGGTTCAGCGGTTTGAGCGAACCGCCTCCCGGGATGTTGAGGATGCTCGTCTGGCTGCCGTCGGTGTGGAGGTGGGTGGAGAGGAGGCCCCGGTCGGGCCGCGTCTCGGGGACCAGGACCATGGCGCCCGCCGCGTCGCCGAACAGCACGCAGGTGGAGCGGTCGGTCCAGTCGGTGATGCGGGTGAGCAGCTCGGCGCCGAGCACCAGCACCTTCCGCGCCATGCCGCCGCGGATGTACTGGTCGGCGACCGACAGCGCGAAGAGCGATCCCGCGCACGCGGCGGACACGTCGAAGGCGGCCGCCTTGCTGGCGCCGATCTTCGACTGGACGAAGCACGCCGCCGCCGGGAACGGCATGTCCGGGGTGACCGTGCCGCAGATGATCAGGTCCAGATCTTCGGCGCGGATCCCGGCCATCTCCAACGCCCGCCTCGAAGCCGCCGCGGCCATGTCGCTGGTCGCCTCGTTCGCCGAGGCGATGCGCCGCGCGCCGATGCCGGTCCGCTCGCGGATCCACGCATCGCTGGTGTCGATCCCCATCTTCTTCGAGAGGTCGTCGTTCGTGACCACCCGCTCGGGCAGGTAGGTGCCGGTGCCGACGATCCGGGAACGCTGCATCGGTTTGCTCCGCGAAAGCTTGCAGAAAGCCCTTAGACAACCGCGCCGTCAAGTCTTGAAGAGTTCCACGCCGCGCCGCGCCGCCGCGGTGAGGTCATCTTCCAGGTGCTGCGCAGCGAATGCCTCGGCGCCGGACAGCGCATTCAGGATGGCCCGCGGGCTCGACCGGCCGTGCGCGATTACGCCCACTCCGTGTATGCCGAGCAGGGGGGCGCCTCCCACCTCCTCGTAGTCGACGCGCTTCTTCACCTGATCGAGCTGGCCGCGCAAGAGCAGCGCCCCGGCGCTGGCGACGGCGCTGGCCTGGATCTGGCGCTTGAGGAGCTGTCCGAAGGCCCACACCGCGCCCTCGGCGGTCTTGAGCAGGACGTTGCCGGTGAAACCGTCGGTGGCGATCACGTCGAACTCGCCGGCGAACACGTCTTTCCCCTCGACGTATCCGCGGAAGCAGACGCCGCTGTCGGGCCTTCGCAGCGCGGCCGCGGCGGCACGGGTCAAGTCGGTGCCTTTCCCTTCTTCCTCGCCGTTCGCCACGATCCCCACCCGCGGCCGGGCGACGCCGAGCACGCGCCGCGCGTACACCTCCCCGAGCAGCGCGAATTGCACCAGCTGCAGCGGAGTGACCTCGACGTTCGCGCCCATGTCGACGAGGACCGATCGGCCTACCGCGCCCAGCGAGGGCAGGAACCCGCCGATGCACGGCCGGTCCACGTGATCGAGGCGGCCGAGCACGAACAAGCCGCCGGCGAGCACCGCGCCCGAGTTCCCCGCGGAGACCATGGCCGTGGCCTCGCCCGACTTGCACAGATCGAAGGCGACGCGGATGGAGCTGTCCTTCTTCTTGCGCAGGGCCTGCCCCGGGTGCTCGTCCATCTCCACCACTTCCGAGGCATGGTGGACGCGCAACTCGTGCGCGCCCGCCCCGTGGCGGCGCAGCTCCTCGCGCACCCGAGGCTCGTCGCCGACCAGGACGACCGAAATGCCCCGTTCCCGGTGCGCGCGCAGGGCCCCCGCAACCGTCGCCGCCGGAGCGAGATCGCCGCCCATGGCGTCCAGCGCAATGGTCATGAGGACCGGCTTGCGGCTCGAGTCTTCCGGCGCGCGAAGAAAGCCCGGCGGGCCGTATCAATCCTCTTTGCCCTTCATCACGGCCCGTCCCTGGTACTCGCCGCACTTCGGACAGGCGCGGTGCGGCAGCACGGGCTCGCCGCACTTGGGGCAAGCGCCCACGTTCGGCGCCGTCGCCTTCCAGTGGGCCCGGCGCTGGTCGCGCTTCTGCCGGCTGGTGCGCTTCTTCGGAACACCCATTTCACTTCTCCTTCTTCTGGAGCTGGATGGACTTCAGCGCCGCCCAGCGTGGATCGATGGCCGTCTTCTCGCAGCCGCAGTCACCCGCATTGAGGTCCTTGCCGCAGGTCGGGCACAGACCCTTGCACGACTCATCGCACACCGGCGAGGGCGGGACGGCGAGGAGGATCTGCTCGCGCAGCGCCGGCGCAAGATCGATGGTCTTGCCGCTGTAGGGCTCCTCGTCGACCGTCTCGGGTTCGAAGGAGGCGGCCGGCTCCGGTTCGCTGCGATCGTGGCCGGGGCGCCGGGCGGGCCCCGGCGGGGCCTCGCGCGGCACGTAGGTGAGCGTCAGTTCGATGGGCTCGTCCAAGCGTACCTTCTTGAGGCAACGCTTGCACTGCCCTTCGAGCGGCACCGTGAACCGCGACTGGACCAGCACGCTGCGGCCGATCTTGGTCAGGCGGGCGCGGACGCGGGCCGCCCCGCCAGCGTGGAACTCCGTCGGGGGCTCTCCCCGGAGCGCGCCGTCGACGAGCTCGCGCGGCAAGTCGGCCTGCCATTCCTGACCCGACTCGTCGATCTCGTCGACGTCGATGGTGAGCGGTTCCAAGGTCTTAGCCCTGCCTGCGGAAAGCGGCGCACCATAGGGGCCGTCACCCCGGAAGTCAAGGAGCGCCCGGACGTCGAGGAGCGCCGGTCAAGCTGCCCGCCCGCCGCGTCGCTTTTCGCCGCAGTTGACCGTCGGGCGGCCGCCCTCTAGGTTGCGGGTGTGGGACGGATCCTCGCCTGGATGTGCGGCGGCGCGCTGCTCGCGGTCATCCTGACCACGTGGCTCGCACCTTCCGTCTTCGTCTGGTGGTTTACCCCTCCGGCTGGCCTCACCATGACCTTCGACGCTCCCAAGGCCATCCAGTGGGGCATGAACCGCCTGATCCACGCGCAGATGATCTCCCTGCTCGTGGGAGCGGTGCTGGGCCTCGTCGTCGGCCTGCTCCTCCGCCGCAGGAGCGCCACCCCGCCGCCGCGCTCCGCGATCCCTCCTCCCGCGCCCCAGAAGGCCGCAGCGCCCCAGAAGACCTCGACCTCCGTCTGAGTTTGCCGCTGGACGCCGCGTACACGGAGTGAAAAGATGTTCCCCGCCGCGCCCCGGGGGGAGCGGGCGGGCGGCGGAGAGATCGCGCAGGTTGCGCCACCCCTTCGCCGCCCTCTTTCGTTACCGGTCGCGACCCTTGCGGCCGCCCAGCTTCTCTCCGAACACCTCGCCGAGAGACGCGCGGCCCGTGCCTTGGTTGCGCATGTACTCGCGGTAGTCGTCCCCCTCGTGCAGCGCCGCCTTCACGCTGAGCGCCACCTTGCGCTCGTGCGGGTCCATGTCGATGACCTTCACGTCGAGCTCGTCCCCTTCCTTGACGACATCGCGGGGGTTCTCCACCCGCTCGTCGCGAAGCTCGGAGACGTGCACGAGGCCCTCGATGCCGGGCTCGATCTCCACGAACGCGCCGAAGTCGGCCACCTTGGTGACCTTGCCCTTCACGCGGCTGCCGATGGGGTACTTGTTGGGCAGCTCGGTCCATGGATCCGGATGGAGCTGCTTGATGCCCAGCGAGAAGCGCTCGTTCTCTACGTCGATGTTGAGCACCACCGCCTCCACCTCGTCGCCCTTCTTGAACAGGTCGCCCGGGTGCTTGATGCGCTGCGTCCAGCTGATGTCGGACACGTGCACCAGGCCGTCGATGCCCTCCTGCACGCCGACGAAGATGCCGAAGTCGGTGACGTTGCGGACCTGGCCGCGGATGACCGACCCGATCGGGTACTGCTCCTCGAGCAGCGTCCACGGGTTGGGCTCGATCTGCTTCATGCCCAGGCTGATGCGCTTCGCCTTGCCGTCGACGTCGAGGACGACCGCCGCCACCTGATCGCCGATGGCCATCACCTTCGAGGGGTGCTTGACGCGCTTCGTCCAGCTCATCTCGCTGATGTGGACGAGGCCCTCGACCCCGGGCTCCATCTCGATGAAGGCGCCGTAGTCGGTGAGCGAGACCACCTTGCCGGTGACGCGCGTGCCCGGCGGGAACTTCTCCGCCGCGTGTGCCCAGGGGTCCTCCTGGATCTGCTTGAGACCCAGGCTGACGCGCTCGGTGGCCGGATCGAACTTGAGCACGATGACCCGCAGCTCGTCGCCGACGTTGAGCATCTCGCTGGGGTGCCCGACGCGTCCCCAGGACATGTCGGTGATGTGCAAGAGGCCGTCGATCCCGCCCAGGTCGATGAAAGCGCCGTAGTCGGTGAGGTTCTTGACGATGCCGGTGAGGACCGCGCCTTCCTTGAGCTTCTGGAGGGTGTCCTTCTTCAGCTCCTCGCGCTCCTTCTCGAGGAGGACGCGGCGGGAGAGCACGATGTTGCCGCGCTTCTTGTTGAACTTGATGACCTTGAACTTGTACTTCTCGCCGATCAGCTTATCGAGATTGCGGATCGGACGGAGATCCACCTGCGAACCCGGCAGGAACGCCTTCACCCCGATGTCGACGGAGAGGCCGCCCTTCACCCGGCCGACGATGGTGCCCTCGACGAGCTCGTCGCGCTCGCACGCGGCGGAGATCTCGTCCCAGATGCGCATCTTGTCGGCCTTCTCCTTGGAGAGGACGACCATCCCGGTATCGTTCTCACGGGACTCCAGGAGCACGTCGACCTTGTCGCCGACTTTGACGTTGGGCTTGCCCTCGAGAAGGCCGAACTCCTGGATGGGGACCTGGCCTTCGCTCTTGTAGCCGATGTCGACGACCGCGTAGTCCTTGGTGACCTGGACCACGCTGCCCTTGACGATCTCGTTCTCCTTCAGCTCGCCTTTTCCGTTGCCCTTGCCCTTGAAGCTCTCCTCGAGCATCGAAGCAAAGTCTTCGTCTTCATACGGTGCGGGCTGGTTCTTGTAATCGGTTGTGGTGCCGGTGAAGGGATTCGCCATGAACGTGTTCTGACCTGCGATTCTGGAACTTCGCCCCCTCGGAAATGGAAATCGCCGCGCGCCCCGGGGATCGAGGGCAAGCGGCGGTGTCTCTTCCGGTACTCCGCCGTCGAAGCGGGCGGACCCTACAAGCGGGCCCGCATGGTGTCAAGGTACGGAACCGACTCGTTTTGGATGCTTTCTCGCGAGGGTGGATTCACCTGCCGTGCCGGACCGCAAGGGTGCGTGTGGTACGTTTCCCGATGCGTGCCGCACCCGCGGCGAGGGGACCTGGGATGACGGTGACGCGCGCGCTGCTGCTCGCTTGCCTCATCTGCTTTGCTGCCCTGGCGTGTGGATCCGGATCGCCGTGTCCGGACACCAGCTCGCTCGATTGCGGCAACGGCGCCTGCTGCGACGCGAGCCATGCGTTCCTCTGCGGCGCCAGGTGCTGGGTGTCGCCCTCGCTCGCCGCCGAGAACGGGTGCGGGGATGCCGCGATCTGCAAGGCCACGCAGGCAACGGCCTGCTACGCCGACTGGAACTGCGGGAGCAATGCGCAGTGCTCCGCCGCGATGGGCGGGAGCCGCGGGGCCGCCGGGCCGTTCGTCAGCTCGGCGGAGTGCGAGGCGTGGCAGGGACAGCACGCCGCCACGTCGAAGTGCTACTGCCGTTGACCTACGGCTGCGCGGAGAGCCGTTCGCGCGCGAGTCGGTCGCACCGCTCCACCACTTCGCCCAGGTCCATCCCGGTCGTGTCCACGACGACCGCATCGGGAGCGGGCTTGAGCGGCGCAATCGCGCGCTCCGAATCGTCCTTGTCGCGGCGCCGCTGGTCGGCCAGCACCTCGCCCAGGGGGACGGGCAAGCCCTTGTCCAGGAACTCGGCGTGCCGGCGGGCGGCGCGCGCCTCGTCGTTCGCCGTCAGGAAGAACTTCACGTCGGCTTCGGGAAAGACCACCGTCCCGATGTCCCGGCCCTCCAGGACGGCGCCCCGCGGGGCCTCGCGCCCGAGCTGCCGCTGCAGCCCGAGCAACTTCTGGCGGACCACCGGTCGCGCGGAAACGATGCTTGCGCCGCGCGTGATGCCGGGCGTGCGGATCGCCTCGGTGACGTCGTCCCCGCGCAGCAGGACCCGCTGCCCTTCCCCGGGGACGAACGAGATCCCCAGCCCGGCGTCGAGGAGGCGCGCCAGCCCGGGGTCGTCCTCCCAGCCGATCCCCGCCCGCTGCGCGGCCAGCGCCACGGCGCGGTAGATGGCGCCCGTGTCGACGATGGTAAAGCCGAGCCGGCGCGCCAACTCGCGCGCGACCGTGCTCTTGCCCGCGCCGGCGGGACCGTCGATGGCGACGATGGGTGGCACGAGCGGTCAGTAGCGCAAGCCTCGCGCAGCAGCAAGGTCGCTCGAGAGGTGCCGGATCAGCGATGCAGCGTCACCAGCAGCCCGAGCCGGACGGCGGCGGTGATGGCGACGGCATAGGTCAGCGCGTGCAGGGCCCGGCGCGGCGCGCGGTCGGTCTCCGGTTTCTGCTCCTCGTCGCCGCCCTCGTCAGGCAAGCCGGGGCCCTGGGGCTCGTCGACCCCGACCGGCGCTGCCAGCCACAGCCAGCCGGCGCGCGCGGCGAAGACCGCGAACAACGCGGCGAGGGCGACCACCCAGGCGATCTGCGCGGCGGGATGCATGGCGGAAGCTGTGGCTGCGCGGGGAGGAACGGCTAGTGCCGCAGAGCGGACGGACGAGCAGGCGCCCGCTGCGCTATGGTGCGCGCTCCTTCGAGGAGGATCGCGCATGAAGCGTCTTTGCGTTGCAGCAGTGGTCGCATCGTCCGCCGCGTTTGCTCAGCAGCAGGACTTCAGCAAGGTGGAGATCAAGGCCACCCAGGTGTCCGGTTCTGTCTGGATGCTGCAAGGCTCCGGAGGAAACATCGCGGTCAGCGCCGGCGAGGACGGCCTGGTGATGGTGGACGCCCAGTTCGCCCCGCTGGTGCCGAAGATCAAGGCCGCGCTGGCGAAGATTTCGCAAAAGCCCCTCCGGTTCCTCTTGAACACGCACTGGCACTTCGACCACGTGGGCGGGAACGCCGGCGTGGCGAGCGGCGCGCCCATCCTCGCCCACGAGAACGTCCGCAGGCGGAT
>DATFUN010000231.1:0-4230 GCA_035260805.1 Myxococcales bacterium
ATGAGGCCCATGTCGTACGGGATGCCGCTCTGCTCGGAGTAGCCCAGCGCCGCCGCCACTCCCGAGTCGGGCACCGGCACCACCACGTCCGCTTCCGCGGGCTGCTCGATGGCCAACCGCCGGCCCAGCTCCTTGCGGGTCCGGTACACGCTGCGCCCGAAGACCTGCGAGTCGGGACGGGCGAAGTAGATCAGCTCGAAGATGCACTTTCCGCTGCGCTGCGGCGGCAGCTTCTGCACGGTGCGCACGCCGGACGCGTCGGCGACGACCATCTCGCCCGGCTCCACCTCGCGCTCGAGCTTCGCCTCGATCAGGTCGAAGGCGCAGGTCTCGCTCGCGAAGACGGGCGCGCCGCGCAGCTTGCCCAGCACCAGGGGACGGAAGCCGAGCGGGTCGCGCACGGCGATGATCGAATCCCGGGTGAGGAACAGGAGCGAGTACGCGCCGCGCACCTGGGCCAGCGCGCGCTGGATGCGTTCGGCCGCGCTGCCCTCGCGCTCGCGCGCGATGAGGTGGAGGAGCAGCTCGGTATCGGACGACCCGGTGAAGATGGCCCCCTGCGCCTCCAGCGAGGTCCGCAGCTCCTCGGCGTTGACCAGGTTGCCGTTGTGGGCCACCGCGATGGGCCCGGAGCTGCCCTTGAACACGAACGGCTGGGCATTCTCGATGCGCGACTGCCCGGCCGTCGAGTAGCGGGTGTGGCCGATCGCCGCGGTGCCTGGCAGCCGCGCGAGCGTGGCCGCGTCGAAGTTGTCGGCGACCAGGCCCATGCTCTTGTGGACGTCGATCTGCCCCGCATCGAGCGCGGCGATGCCCGCCGATTCTTGCCCGCGGTGCTGCAACGCATGGATGCCCAGGTAGGTGATGTTCGCCGCCTCGGGGTGGCCGAAGACGCCGAACACGCCGCACTCGTCGTGGAACTTGTCGTCGTCGATCGGGTCTCTCAAGACCTTCAGCGGCACGGCATCTCCGTCAGAGCGCGGGGGAACGAAGGGTACAGGGCTGGCACTCGCCCTGCAACGATGCCAAAACACGCCGCGAGGCCGCAGACTTCCGGCTGCGAACCGATCGCGGCCGGCTCGGCCGCCCGGCGGGCAGGCAGCCTTTTGCGAACGCGGCCGTCCGGTTAGCATCGGCGCGTGGCAGAGGACAAGGAGTCGCGCATCGTCGAGGCGAGGATGAAGCTGCGCGAGCGGTTCCAGCACCGCATGCGCGAGACTCCCGCCGCGGCCGACGCGAAGCCCAGGGGGTCGGGGCCCGCCAACCGCCACGGCATGCCCAAGCTGCCCGTCGGCCAGACCGTCACCAAGGGATGGCCGGTGCTCGACCTGGGCCAGAAGCCCAGCGTGCCGCTGTCGAAGTGGGAGCTGGTCGTCGACGGCGCGGTCGAGGCGCCCCTCCGGTTCGCCTGGAAGGACTTCATCGCCTTGCCGCAGACCAAGGACGTGAGCGACTTCCACTGCGTGACCACCTGGTCGAAGCTCGACGTGCCCTGGGAGGGAGTGCAGCTCTCGACGATCCTCGCGCTGGCGCGGCCACACGCGGACGCCACGCACGTGATGACCCATGGGTACGACGGGTACACGACCAATCTGCCGCTGGAGGAAGCGCTCAAGGACGACGTGCTGCTCGTGCACACCGCGGAAGGGAAGCCGCTGCCGGTCGAGCACGGGGGTCCGGTGCGCGTCATCACTCCGGAGCTGTACGCGTGGAAGGGGGCGAAGTGGGTCCGTCGCATCGAGGTGCTCACGCACGACCGGCTCGGGTTCTGGGAGCTGCGCGGGTACAGCAACACGGCGCATCCGTGGCGAGACGATCGCTATTCATAGCCCTCGCCCTGGGGGCGGACTTGGACGAGCCGTGGTTCCAGTCGCGGTACCTGGGCGCGCGCCGCGTCACCCATTGAGGCGCGCCCTGCGCATCGCCGCGGCAGCGATCTGCCTGGCCGCGTTGATCCTGCTCGTCCTGCCGTTCGGACGCAGATCCGCGCTCCCGCCTCCCGCGGTGGTGCACGGGCGCTCCGCCCTGCAGGCGCGATCCGACGGAGCCATCGAGATCGGCGCCGGGAAGGTGACCATCGAGGTGCCTCGCGGCGCAGCGCTCGCAGGCTATGCCGGGCGGCGCCGCGCGGGCAGCGACGGCCATGTGTACGCGCGTGCCTTGGTGCTGCGCTCCGGTGAAGTGCAGGCCGTCGTGGTTGCGCTGGACGCGCTGCTCGTCTCCGGCGATCTGGAGGAGGAGGTGCTGCGCCGCGCGCAGCTTCCACCCCGCAGCTGCCTGCTGCTCGCCGCCACCCACACGCACTCGGGGCCGGGTGGCACCTGGGACAACGAGCTGGCGGAGCTCGCCGGCAACGGGCGATTCGATCGAGCGATGCGGGACGCCGTGGCGCAAGCGGTGGCGGACGCGATCCGCGGCGCGCTCGGATACTTACGGACGGGCCGCTTCGCGGTCGCGCAGGTGGAATGGAGCGACGGGCCGGCGGTGGTGCGCAGCGCGGGCCCGGTCGATCCCACGCTGCTCGCCATCCAGGCGCGCGACGAAGGTGGCCTGGTGGTGGCGACCCTCGTGACCTATGCGATGCACCCGACCGTGCTGCCTCCGTCCTGGCGGATTGCCTCCGGGGACTGGCCTGGGGAGGCGGCTCGTGCCATCGAGCAGCAGACCCAGGCCCCGGCGCTGGTGCTGCAAGGAGCGGGCGGGAACGCGACGTGGTCGCGCGACGGGCTGCCCGCGGACGGCGCCGGGGCGGCGCAGGCGCTCGGTGCCAGGGTCGCGCGCCGCGCGCTGGATCTCCTGGAGACCGCCGCCTGGACCGACGGCGCTCCGCTGGCCTGCGCGGTGACGCTGCACTCCCTCCCGCCGGCCCAGGCAGGCGCCAGGGTGCCCTGGCCGCTGCGGCGCGGGGCGAGCAACGTTCTCGCGCTGTGGGCGGAGCCTTTCGCGGTAAGGACGCTGCTCACCATCGGCGGTTTGCGGCTCGGCGGCGTCCCCGGCGAGCCGGTCGGAAGCCTCGCCCTGGACGCCGCGCAGGAACGCTTCATCGGCCTCGCGGACGGATACCTGGGTTACCTGGAAGACCCGGCCCGAGCGGAGCGCGGCGAAGGCGAGTCCTTGCGCACCTATTACGGTCCCGGTCTGGCGCGTTCGCTCGGCCTGCTGGAGGAGCGATGATCGCGATCTCCGACGAGGTGCGGTTTGCCATCGAGCGCGGCACGGCGGTCGCGCTGGAGACGAGCGTCGTCGCGCAGGGCCTCCCGCCGCCGCAGAATCTCGAGTCGGCGCGGCGCTGCGCTCGGGCCGTGCGCGAGGCAGGAGCCGTACCCGCCGCCGTGGCGGTGATCGGCGGCCGGGTCGTGGTCGGAGCGACGGATGCCGACCTCCTGCGGCTCTCGGACCCTCAGCGCCGCCCCGCCAAGGCCGGGGTGCGCGATCTGGCCGCGCTCTGCGCCGCGGGAGCCGACGCCGGGACCACCGTGTCCGCCACCTGCGCGATCGCGGCGCAGGCCGGCATCCGCGTGTTCACGACCGGCGGGATCGGCGGAGTGCACCGCCGCGCGGCACCGGGCGAGCCTCCCGACGTCTCCTCGGACCTGATCGAGCTTTCGCGCCGGCAGTTGTGCGTGGTGTGCGCCGGGCCCAAGGTGATCCTCGACCTTCAGGCCACGGCGGAAGCGCTCGAAACGCTGGGCGTCCCCGTCTTCGGCTTCGGCACCTCCGAGCTGCCGGCCTTCTTCACCGATTCGAGCGGCATCCGCCTGGAGCACCGGTTCGACGACGCGGCCTCGCTGGCGCGCGCGCTCCGCATCCACTGGGACGGGCTGGGCCAGGCGTCCGGCGTGCTCGTCTGCGTGCCGCCTCCCTCGCCGCTTCCCCGGGCGGAGGTGGAGCGCGCGCTTTCCGCCGCCTTGGGCGAGGCGGCCCAGCAGAGGCTCGCGGGAAAGGAGCTGACCCCGTTCCTCCTCGCGCGCCTCGCGGCCGCAAGCGGCGGGCGGACCCTCCAGTCGAACCTCGACCTGCTGGAGGAGAATGCCCGGGCAGCCGCCGGGATCGCGCTGGCGCTCGGCGCCCGAGCGTGAATCAGGCAGCCGCGCGGCTCAGCCGATCCCGGATCGCGTCCCACTCCGGCGAGGCGGGGACGCTCTCGACGCAGATCGAGGTGCAGCCCCGGTCCTCCAACTCGCGCAGCGAGGCGTACAGATCGCGCGCGTACCCGGCGGGGTCTTCGGG
>DATFUN010000232.1:0-4725 GCA_035260805.1 Myxococcales bacterium
GAGGAGCCGCTGCTGCTCCTCTCGATGGGCACTCTGTTCCTGCTCGTCGGAAAGCTCTTCGCACCCCATGCGAGGCGCAGGGAGCAAGCAGCCGAGCCGGAAGAGTCCGATCCCGCTCCGGCGCCGCAACTCATCCAGCACCGCGAAGCCCGCCCCTAGTCGCGAGCAAGGACTAGAAACGTTTCACGCGAAGCGCGGAAGAGGAGGAAGCGCGGAAGCTTCCTTTTCGCCGAGCCACCTCGGGGCACCGCAGGGAGCCCGACAAAATCCTTCCGCGCTTCGTGTTCCTTCCGCGCTTTGCGTGAAACGCTTCTAGCCCGCTACGACGGCTGGTCAGGAGCTGCTGCGGAGGGGATCGTTGGCGGCGGCCAGGCCGACGGGCGGCAGGTCGGGGATGCCCGCGGTAATGCGCGGGTCGGTGAGGCCGCAGTCCTTGATCTTGTAGAGCAGCGCCTTGTAGCTGATCTGCAGGCGCGCGGCCGCCTTGCGCTTGTTCCAGTTGGTCCGCGCGAGCATGGCGCTGATGGCCTCGCGCTCGGCGCGCAAGGCCGCCTGCCGCGCGATCTCCTTGAGCGACACCGTCTCGGCGCTGCCCAGCATCGGCACCACCGGCGCGGGCGGCTGCGAGGGATGGGGATCGTACCGCGGCTGCCCCTGGTTCGCGGGCGGCAGCGCGCCGCCGGCGGAGCCCGCCTGCAACGCCGGTTGCAGCGCCGGCCTGCGCGCCTGCCCCGCCCGGAGCTCGTCGAGCACGAACCGCTCGTCGCGCAGCACGACCAGGCGGCGCACCAGGTTCTCCAGCTCGCGCACGTTTCCCGGATAGTCGTACTCGAAGAGGCGGCGCGTCACGTCCGGCGAGAACTCCATCGCGCCCTGCTTGTACTTGCTGCCGTACTTGCGCCGGAAGTGCTCGATGAGGTGCGGCACGTCCTCCTTGCGGTCCCGAAGCGGGGGCACGTGCACGCTCACCACGTTCAAGCGGTAGTAGAGGTCTTCGCGGAAGTTGCCGCGCGCGATCTCCTCCTCGAGCACGCGGTTGGTGGCCACCACCACGCGCGCGTCGGCGCGCAAGGGCCGTTTGCCGCCCACCCGGTAGTACTCCTCGTCCTGGAGCACCTGGAGGAGCTTCGCCTGCAGCGCCGGGTGCATCTCGCCGATCTCGTCGAGGAAGATGGTCCCCTTGTCGGCCAGCTCGAACTTGCCCGGCTTCTCGCTGGTGGCGCCGGTGAACGCGCCGCGCTCGTGGCCGAACAGCTCGGACTCCAGAAGCTCGCTGGGGAGCGCCGCGCAGTTGATCTTCACGAACGGCTTGCCGCGCCGCGGGCTGCGCTCGTGCAGCGCCCGCGCGATGCCTTCCTTGCCCACCCCGCTCTCGCCGCGGATGAGCACCGGCACGTCGGTCTCGGCGACGCGGTCGACCATGTCCCAGATGCCCATCATGGCGGGGCTGACGGAGACGAAGTCGCTCGGTGGGCCGCGCCGCAGCCCCGCGATGGGGGCGACGGGAGGCGGCGCGCCGCTCTCGCGCACCACCACGGCCGCCACCGGATCGGGGCGAACGGGCAACACCGCGGGCACCTCGTCCGTGGCCAGCGCGGGCGCCGACGCGCTGCAGCGCTCGATCGCTTCGCGCAGCTCGTCGGGCTCGATGGGCTTCACCAGGTAGTCGCTGGCGCCGAGCCGCATCGCCTTTACGACAGACTCCTTGTCGTCCATGGCCGACAGCGCGATGACGGGGGCGACCCCGCCCTGCGCGCGGTAGCGGCGCAGCACCTCGAATCCGTCGATCCCCGGCATGCGCAGGTCGAGCAGCACCGCCCGGGGCGGCACCGCCGCGCCGCCCAGCCATTCGAGCCCGGAGCGCCCGTCCGGCGCCGCGAAGGCGTGGTAGCCCACTCTCCCCAACAGCTCGACGAGAATCTCGCGCGCGGCCTCGTCGTCGTCGATTACGAGTACCTGGTTCGGTCGTTCCATCGTTCTCCTCGCCACCAGTTTTGACCGGCTCGAATCGAACACTTGCCTGTCAAGGTTTCCGGCTCGCGCCCCTTGGACGACGTTGCGCGGGGATTTGAGCAAGCTGTGTGCCAGTGTGGGAAAGCCCCGCTCCATCCCGGCAATCTAGTGACGACCCTGGGCCGCTGCGCTTCCCTGGAGCAGAAGCGGAAAGGCCTCAGGGAGAACGCGCCCAGAGCGCGCGCAGCGCGGAGTTGACCGCGCGTTGCCCTTCCAGGTTCACCGCGTGCCCCACCTCGGGAACCAGCAGGAGCTCCGCGCCCGGGATCAGCCGCGCCATCTCCTCGGCTCCGGCGGCAGGGGCGAGCTGGTCGAGCGCGCCGTGTGCGACCAGCGTCGGAACGCGCAGCGCCGGCAAGCGGTCCACCGCGTCGTGGGCGAGGGCGGCGTCGACCTGACCCAAGAACCCCTGCGCGCTCTGGAATGGCTGTGCCGAGGCGAACCGGAGCGCGGCGCGGACCGCCGCTTCCTTGCGCCAGTACCCGTCGCTAAAGAGCCACGCGTACGCCTGCTTCTCCCAGGCTTCCCGGAGCGCTGGGGACTGCGCGACGAGGGGATAGAGCGCGCGCCAGGACTCCATCAGCGCGCGCGGCCGGGGCGCCTGCCGCGCGAAGGTCGCGAGGAGCGCGAGCGAGCGCACCCGCTCGGGATGGGCCAGCGCCAATTCCTGCGCGGCCGCCCCGCCGAGCGAAAGGCCGACCACGTGCGCGCGCTCGACCTCGCAGGCGTCGAGGACACGGAGGGCATCGTCGGCGAGCTGCGCGGTGGTGTACGGGCCGGGAGGTGCATCGCTCTTGCCCACGCCGCGCGCATCGGGAGCGATGCTGCGGTGGCTCCGGGCGAAATGGGCGAGCTGCGCGCCCCAGGCGGCGGCTGGCGCGTTGAGCCCCTGCAGCCAGAGGACCGCGTCGGCAAAGGGGGCCTGGGGCCGCTGGTCGAGGACGTGCAGCCGCGCCCCGTCCTGCGCGACGACCTCTATGCGCCCTCCTCGTCGAGGACGTGCGACAGGCGCTGCTGATCGGCGTCGTCCATCGTCTCGAACCGGACGCCGACGTCGTACTTCGCGGGCGAGCCCGCGGGCAGCTCATGCACCCAGACCACCACTGCCTTGGTGGCCAGCGTGGTGTCGTCGGGAAGGAACAGGTCCAGGTCGAGCCGCGAGCCTACCTTCAGCTGGTCGTCGCTGAAGATGCGGACGCCCCCCAGGCTGATGTCGATGGCGCGCTCGCGGTCGTCCTTGCCGCGGAGCCTGCGCAAGAGCGAGACGCCGACCGGCCGGTAGAACACGGGCGCTGTGAGCCTGCGGAACTTGCGTCGTTCATCGTCTTGTTGGTCGGGGACCATGCGCGGGGAAGGCTAGGGCAATCGAGGGGAAGCCACAAGTTCCGGCCCGCCCCCAATCGCGAGAACGTTTCAGCACGGCGGCGACGAGTGGAGCCTGGCTACGTAGCGAGTATCTCGAGCCGCGCGTCCGCCATGACTCGGAGCACGTGGGTCCGGCGACGGCTGCTACATGTACTGCCCCCCGTTGATGTTCAGCTGCGCGCCCGTGATCCAGTCCCCCTCGGTGCAAAGGAAGCGCACCAGGCGGGCCACCTCGTCCGCCTGCCCGAAGCGGCCGAGCGGGATGCGGCCCTTCACCGCGTCGCGCGCCGGGGCCGGCATGGTCGCCAGCATGTCCGTCTCCACGAACCCCGGGCAGATCGCGTTCACCGTGATCCCGAACCGCGCCAGCTCCTGCGCCACGCTCTTGGTGAAGGCGATGATTCCCGCCTTGGCCGCCGCGTAGTTCGCCTGCCCCATCGCGCCGGTCTGCCCGATGATGCTGGCGATGTTGATGATGCGGCCCCAGCCGCGGGAGACCATCGGCTCCAGCGCCGCCTTGGTGCAGTGGAACACGCTGTTCAGGTTGACCTGGATCACCTCGTCCCACTCCGCCGCGGTCATTTTACGCAGCGTGCGGTCGCGGTTCACTCCGGCGTTGTTGACCAGGATCTCCACCGGGCCCAGGTCGCGCGCCGCCAGCGTGAGGACCTTGTGACAATCCTCGGGCCGCCCGAGGTCGCCCTGGACGAGCCGCGCCTTGGAGCCCAGGTGCTCGACCTCCGCGGCAAGCGAGGCAGCCTGCTCCTCGCCGCGGCAGTAGTGCACGGCGATCGAGGCGCCCTCGCTGGCGAGCGCGCGCGCGATGGCGCGGCCGATGCCGCGCGACGATCCGGTCACCACCGCGACGCGGCCCTGCAGTCGCTTCCCGGTGGTTGGTGCGCCGTCGAGCTCCAACTCATTCTCCCTGAGCATCTGGTCCCTCCACCGTCGGGACCATTTGCACGGACGACGAACGGCGCAAGCGAGGCGCCACGGGGCCGCTCGGGAGCCCACCGGAGGAGAAGGCCCGTGCACATGCTACTACACCCGCGTGCGCACCGCCGTGATCGTGGCGACTTACGAACAGCCTCGCTGGCTCGACCTCGCATTGCGCGCCTGGGCGCGCCAGGAGCTGCCCGCTTCCCGCGTGATCGTCGCCGACGACGGCAGCGGCCCGGAAACGGCCGAGGTGGTTCGCAGGTGGGGCGCCGAGCACCTGCGCCGCCAGCGGGAGGCAGACCGCTTCGGCAAGTGTACCGCAGTCAACGCAGTCGTCCGCCACGCACGCGAGCTGGGGTGCGACTTCGCGCTGTTCACCGACGGAGACTGCCTGCCCGGACGCGGATT
>DATFUN010000233.1:0-2847 GCA_035260805.1 Myxococcales bacterium
CCCGCCGTACCTGAGGCCGTGGCCGTAGAGCGTGACCGCGCCGGTCAAGACAGAGATGATCGAGAAGCTGATGGCGAAGCTCGCGAAGCCGCCCATGTCCCGGAGCAGCTGCTGCGCGTAGCCGAGCCGGCGGAGCTGCGCCGCATCCCGATCGAGGGGGCCTTCGCCCATCTCCCCGCAGTCCTACCGCACGCGGGCCAGCCGGAGCGAGCGCCCATTGTGGCCGCCGCGTCCCATCTCCACCCTCACCGGCAACAGGAGGCCCCCATGAAGGCCATCGTGTTCCACGGCATCGGGGACGTCCGGCTCGACACGGTCAAAGAGCCGAAGATCCGCGAAGAGACCGACGCCATCGTGCGCCTGACCGCGAGCGCGATCTGTGGAACGGACCTCCATCTCATCCGCGGAACGCTTCCCGGCGTGAAGCCGGGCACCATCCTCGGCCACGAAGGCGTAGGCGTGATCGAGGAGCTGGGGAAGGGCGTGCGGAACTTCAAGGTGGGAGAGCGGGTGGTGATCCCTTCCACCATCGGGTGCGGCTACTGCTCCTACTGCCGCGCGGGGTACTACGCCCAGTGCGACAACGCCAACCCCAACGGGCGCGAGGCGGGGACCGCGTTCTTCGGCGGGCCGGTCACCAGCGGACCGTTCGACGGCCTGCAGGCCGAGTACGCCCGCATCCCCTTCGGCGCGGTGAACATGCTCGAGCTGCCCGACGAGGTGAGCGACGAGCAGGCCGTCGTGCTCTCGGACATCTTCCCCACCGCGTACTTCGGCGCGGAGCTGGCGGAGATCAAGCCTGGCAACACGGTGGCGATCTTCGGCTGCGGCCCGGTCGGCCAGCTCTGCATCGCCTCGGCCAGGTTGATGCGGGCGGGGCGCATCTTCGCCATCGACTGCATCGAGTCGCGCCTCGAGGCGGCGCGCGCGCAAGGCGCGGAGGTGATCAACTTCGACGAGGAGGAACCGGTCGCGGCCCTCAAGCAGCTCACCGGCGGCATCGGAGTGGACCGCGCGATCGACGCCGTCGGGGTGGACTCGGTGGCCCCGACCCGGGGGCCGGCGCGCAAGGCGCTCGCGAAGGAGGAGAAGAAGGCGCTGGCCGAGGAGGTGGAGAAGATCGCGCCCAAGCAGAACCCGGACGGGGACAACTGGCACCCCGGCGACGCGCCTTCGCTGGCGGTCAGCTGGGCGGTGATGTCCCTCGCAAAGGCCGGCACGCTGTCGGTGATCGGAGTCTATCCGACCAGCGCCAAGGTGTTCCCGCTGGGCATGGCGATGAACAAGAACCTCACCGTCAAGATGGGGAACTGCAACCACCGGGCGTACCTGCCGCCGTTGCTCGAGTTCGTGCGCGCCGGCGCCATCGACCCCAGCCGGCTTCTCAGTCAGCGCGCGCCGATGTCGGACGCGATAGAGGCGTACAAGGAATTCGACCGGCGGCAGCCGGGCTGGATCAAGGTGGAGCTGCAACCGCAGGTCCACTGAACCGCATTGGCTGTCGGTTTTTCGCCAGCTCCAGAAGGCGGGCCGCAAGCCGGGCCCCCTCCTGTTAATCTGTTCCCGTGGCTACGCCTCGAGTCCCACTGCAGCTCATCCCGCCGTCCCGCCGGCTCGACGCGGCGCTGCGCCTCGCGGCCGGACCCAGCTCGGGCACGCTGTCCGCCACGCTGAGCTACCTATGCCAGCAGCTCTCCGCGCTGTGCGCGTCGCCGATCGCGTCGGTGTACGTGCTGGAGGACCGCGACGACCTGGTGTTGCGCGGCAACCACGGCTTTCCCGAGGCGGTGCTCGGCGAGGTGCGGCTCAAGGTGGGGCAGGGGATCACCGGCACCGCGCTGGAGACCATGCGGCCGATGACGGTCGACGACGCCGGCGTGGTGGAGCAATTCGAGTACTTTCCGCAGCTCGCGGAGGAGCGCTACCCGGCGTTCCTCGCCCTGCCGCTGCTCGCCGGCCCCCGGCCGCGCGGAGTGCTGGTGCTGCAGCGGGAGAAGGGACCGTTCTCCGAGTCGGACGCGCTGCTCGCCACCGCTGCCAGCCGCGCCGTCACGGCGGTGCTCGAAGCGCAGCATCCGGCGGGAGCGACCTTGCTCCTGCACGGCGGAGGGAACGCACGCGGGCGCGTGCTGGGCGCGGCGAGGGTGCTCTCTCGCGCCTTGCCGCGGCGCCAGCGCACGGGAGACACCTCCTCCGAGGATCCGCACAGCGACCTGATGAACGCGTTCACCGCCGAGCGCGAGGAGGTTCGCGCGCTGGCCGAGCGCGCCCGCTCGTCGCTGCCCGAGCGCGTCCGCGAGCTGGAGGAGGCCGCCACCGTGGCGGAGGACCGGCGACTCCAGGAAAGGGCCGTCGAGCACCTCACCGCCGGGCTGCCTCCCTCGCTCGCGCTGGAGCGCATCGCCGCGGAGTTCGCCCGCACCTTGGCGAGCCACGGCCCGGCGGCGCGGCGGGCCGTCGACGTGGAGGCGTTCCTCGGCGCGGTGGCGCACCGCTACGCCGGCCTCGAGCCCTTGCGGGTGCGCCGGGGCGAGCTGATCGTGGCCGTGCACCTCTCCGCGC
This sequence comes from Myxococcales bacterium, assembly GCA_035260805.1. Taxonomy (GTDB): domain Bacteria; phylum Myxococcota; class Myxococcia; order Myxococcales; family 40CM-4-68-19; genus VBKO01. The sequence continues at coordinate 2,563 of DATFUN010000233.1, forward strand.
TGTCCGCGCTGCGCGCGTGGGCGAGCGGGGCGGTGGGTGCGCTCTGCGCTGGCGCGCCCGAGGACTCGACCGGGGCCCCGGTGCTGGCGGCGCTGGGAGTGCCCTGCGCGTTCGGGGTGCGGCAGCTGTTCGACGCGGTGGGGAACGGGACCCGTATCGCGCTCGACTCCGACGCCGGGGAGATCTACGTCAACCCGACCGCGGCGCAAGCCGCTTCGTTCCGGCGCTGAAGCGCCCTCGTTCGAGTATGCGGTGATCGGTATCCGATCCTCAGGATCGGATACT
>DATFUN010000234.1:0-7646 GCA_035260805.1 Myxococcales bacterium
TCACCGCCAGCGGCGGCGACCCTCCAAGCCTGGTCGCAGGCGTATCGCTCAAGGTCCTCGACGCGAGCGCTCCCCCCGGTGGGACGATGCAGCTCGCCGTCGAGGTGACCGAACCCATCCCCATCAGCACCGGCTCGGCCGGGATCCTGGTCGACACCGCGGTGCTCGGTCCCGTGATGGGTGTGGCCCTCTACGGTCCAGCGGGAGCGCAGAGCGATGCCGCCGGTACGGCCGTGGCAAGTGGCAACAGGCTGACGGTTCGCACGGTCTCTCCCAGCAGCGCGTTCGGGACGAGCACCGCCACGCCGATTCTCGCGGTGACCATGGGGGTCCGCGCGGACGCCTTGCCCGGCGCGCAAGCGAGCTTGCAGCTCGATCCGGCGGCCTCGTCCTGGACCGACCCGGCCGGTGCTCTCTACCCGCAACAGATCAGGAACGGCACCTTCCAGGTGGGCGGCACCGTCTCCATCCACGACGTGTTCCCCGGCACGGGGCTGCTCCCTGCGGGCTTCACGGTGGTGATCCGGGGCATGGGGTTCAAGCCCGGCGCCCTCCTCGAGATCGACGGCGTGGCCGTCGCTTCAGCCACCGTCGTGAGCGATACGGAGGTGCAGGCGACCCTCGGCGTTTCCGCGGACCTGTATGGACGGCGGGTGAGGGTCAAGAACCTCGATCTCTCCAGCGCCAGCTATCGCGCCTACCTGCGCGCGCAATGGATCGGCCGCAGCTCGCGCACCCTCCTGGCGGACACCGATCCGATCTTTTCTCCGGTGGCAGTCACAGGCGCCTTCTTCACGGCGTCGCCGAGCTCGGGTCAGTTCTTCGGACTCGCCCTGCAGAACCCGGCTGCGACCGCGGCGGACGTCACCGTCGAGCTTCGTTCCAGGGACTCCGCGACGGTCGCCTCGACGGCGGTCACGCTCCCGGCGAGGACCCGGATCTCGCGCGAAGTGCCGGAGCTCTTCGCCGGCCAGCCGATGCCGGCCGGCGGCGTGCTGGTCGTCCGGTCCAGCGCGCCGGTGCAGATGCTCGGGCTCCTGGGAGACGAGACCGCGGGGAGGGTCGAGCCGGTCCTCGCGTCGCTCGCATTCCCCTGAGCTCGATCGGTCACCGGCTGCCGCGCCTGGGGGGCGCATGGATGGGGAGCCTCCTCGCCGTCCTTCCTTTCCTCTGTCTGGCCCAGCCCGCGCCGGGATCCGGCGCCGCCGACCCGTTGCGACAGCGCTTGAACGAGGCGCGCACTCTGCAGCAGAAGGGATCCTTGAAGGAGGCGGAGAACCTCTACGAAGGGCTCCTGCCCGATCTGGAAGCGCGCGGCGACCGGGCAGATCTCGGCGCCGCGCTCAACGCCCTGAGCCAGATGGCCACGGCGCAGGGCGATTACGACCGCGCGGCGGCGGCTGGCCGGCGCGCGGCTGACGCCTATCGCAAGTCCGGCGACAAAGCGGGCGAAAGGCGCGCCTTGAACAGCCTCGGTCTGGCCGAGCACTACCGCGGTGACTACTCGCCGGCGGAGCTCCATTTCCAGGAGGCGCTCGCGCTGGCGCGGGAGAGCGCCGATCGGGAAGCGGAGGTCGAGGAACTGAACAACCTGGCCAACGTGTACTTCCCGCAGGCTCGATACCTCGACGCCCTCCACGCCTACCGCGAGTCGCTCGCCCGGGTGGAGCAGGCCGCGGGAGCGCCCTGGCAAGCACGGCGCAGGCGTATCGTCCTCTCGAATCTCGCGGCGCTGTTCCTGCGCCTCGGCGCTTATGACCAGTCGCTGGAGATCTACCGGGAGCTGCAGAAGTCCCCCGAGGCGCTGGCGCCCAGCGAGCGGGCGCTGCTGCTCGCCAACCTCGGCGTCCTCTACCGCCGGCTCGAGGACCCGTTCAAGGCGCTGGACAACTATCGCGCCGCCGGACAGCTCTTCGCGCGGGAGCAGCGCCGGAACGGCGAGATCGGGGTGCTGAAAAACGTCGGAATCGTCCAGGCGCTGGACCTCGATGACCCGCAGGCAGCGCTCGTTACCTTCGCCGAGGTGCTGTCTCTCGCCGAAGGATCTGGCAACCGCCGCGAGGCGATGCAGGTACGGCTGTACCGTGGCGAGACGCTGATCCGGGTGGGGGACCTGGACGCCGCGACGCGCGACCTCGAGGCAGCGCTCGCTTCGGCCAAGGAGCTGGGCACCACCGAGGAGCAGTGGAAGGCGCTCTACGGCCTGGGCCGCGTTGCCCGCAAGAGGGGCCGCGACGACGTGGCCGCTGCGCAGTTCCGCCAGGCGATCGGGCTCATCGAATCGGTGCGCTCGAACCTGCAGCTCTCCACTTTGAAGACGGACTTCCTGGCCGACAAGCGCGACGTGTACGACGCGCTGGTCGAGCTGTTCACCGAACGCCCGGACACGGCCGAGATCTTCGACCTGCTGGAACGCAGCCGCGCCCGCGCCTTCAAGGATCGGCTGCAGGAACACGCGCAGCGGAGCGGCGCCGCGCCGGTGTCCCTCGCCGCCGTCCAATCGCGCCTGGACCCGCGCACGCTCCTGCTCGAGTACTGGGTCACGCCGCGCGCGGCGGCGGTGGTCTGGGTGACGCACGACACCTCCGGGATCGCGCGGATCCCCTTCTCGCCCGCGGCCGCCGAGGAAATCTCTGCGTTTGCGCGGGAATTGGCGTCCGGCTCCGGGGACGACTGGCGGCGCACCTCCGAAGCGGTCGGAAGGCGCCTGCTGGGCGGGGTCGATGCGCTGGCGCGATTCAGGTTCCGACATCTGATCGTCGTCCCCGACGGGCTGCTCAGCGCGCTCCCCTTCGAAGCCCTCCAGCCACCGGCGGCGGCAGGCACCTTGCTGATCGAGCGGTTCGACGTCTCGTACGTGCCGTCGGCGGCGATCCTGCTCCGGGACGCCCCTCCGGTGCATCGCTCCTGGTCGTTGCCCTGGGCACGCAAGCTCATCGCCTTCGGAGATCCGCTCGTCCCCCCGCGGGCGGCGGGCGCGCTGCCCGGCGAAGGGCGGCTCCCCCGCCTGGGCACCTCGGCGGAGGAAGTGCGCGAGATCGCGCGGATCGTCGGGGACGGCGCCGAGCTCCACCTCGGCGCCGGAAACGTGAAACGGTTCCTGCTCGCGGGGCAGGCCAGGGGCATCCCTCTCCTCCATCTGAGCACGCATGCGACCGCGGACGACTCCAACCCGGAGCGGTCCCGCATCGTCTTCTCGCCCTCCGAGGGGAACCAGGAGCCGGACTACCTCTTCCTGAAGGAGGTGTACGACCTCGACCTGGCCGGCGTGGACCTGGCTACGCTGTCGGCGTGCGACACGGAACGCGGCAAGGTGATCCGCGGCGAAGGGCTGCAGGGCTTCAGCCGGGCGCTCCTCTCCGCCGGGTCGCGTGCGGCGGTGACCACGCTGTGGCGAGTCGACGACCGGCCCACCACCGAGTTCATGAAGCAGTTCTATTTCGAGCTCGGGCGTCGCGAGCCGAAGGCCGAGGCGCTCAGGCTGGCGAAGCTCCGGTTCCTGCGGTCCGGCACGGCCCTGCGGCATCCGCGGTTCTGGGCCGCCTTCGTCTTGAACGGCGACGGCCTGCACGCAATCCCGCTGCAGCTCGCCTGGAATGCGCTGCTCGCCCCCGCCGCCCTGGCCTTGGCCGCCGCGGCGGCCCTCGGCGGCCGGCGAAAGTTGCGGCCCCGCGAGGCCGGAAACCCCCTGCCGGCGAGCGGTGGGTAATCAGGGTTTCTGCCTTAGATCCGGGCGGTACGTATACGGATCGCTGGGGATGCGCTGCTCGAGGACGTCCCGGAAGCGCAGCTCGACGCTGGCCAGGAGCTTGGGATGGGTGATCACGTAGAAACGTCCCTCGCGGATCGCGTCGAAGGTCATCCGCGCCACTTCGGGAGCGCCCACCTTCCCCGAGGCGACCGCCTTCTCCGACCGCTGCCGGGCGGCGAGCTGCGAGCTCGTCGGCGGAGCGTCGTCGGCCAGCTCCGCGGGCCGGTTGCGCTCCGATCGCGAGATGCCGGTCGGCACGTACGCCGGGCAGAGCACCGACACTCCGATGCGGGAATGGGCGAGCCGCAGCTCGTGGTGCAGAGTCTCGCTCAGCGTCACCACCGCGTGCTTGCTCGCGTTGTAGACGCCCATCAGCGGGCTGGAGACCAGCCCGGCCGCCGAGGCCGTGTTCACCACGTGGCCTTCGCCGCCGTGCTCGAGCATGAGCGGCACGAAGCTCCGGATGCCGTGGACGACTCCCATCAAATTCACGCCCAGGATCCATTTCCAATCCTTGAGGCTGCTCTCCCACAGGTACCCGCCGCCGCCGGCGACGCCGGCGTTGTTGAACAAGAGGTGCACCGCGCCGAACGCCGACTTCGCCCGCGCGGCCGCGCGGTCTACCTCCTCCGCATTCGACATGTCGGCGCGCACCCCGACCGCTTCGGCCCCCCGCGAGCGCACCTCGGCGACCGCGGCCTCGAGCGCGTCTTCTTGCACGTCGGCGAGGACGAGCTTCATGCCCTCGCGGGCGCCGAGGCGGGCGAACTCGAGGCCGAACCCGCTCCCCGCTCCGGTGATGACCGCCACCTTGCCGGCGAAGACCTGCATGCCTGGGCTCCACGGATCGGACTGGAAACGGCTTGGAGAACGAACGCGGAGACGCGGAGGCGCGGAATGGTCGGAACCCGATCCTCCGCGCCTCAGCGCCTCCGCGTTCGTCTTTTAGCTCGTCGAGGCTTCGAGAAGCTACCGGGCCTGCGGCCGCGGTCTCCTCCTCGCCGGCGCGCGAGGCGCGAGGCCGAGGTGGAGCCGGTCCATCGCGGCATCGATCGAGGCCGCGGGCGATCTTTTCGAAGCCTGCCCGTCGATGAGCAGGATGGCGCAGCCGTGCACCATCGACCAGGCGGCGAAGGACAGCTCGTCCGGATCGCCGGGGGCGACCGCGCCCTCCCGCTGGCCCTCGACGATCTGGCTCACCAGCGTCTCGTGCACTTCCTGCGCAGCCGCGGCCAGCTCCGGATAACGCGACTTGTCGGCCACCTCGGGCGAGAACATCACGCGCAGGTGAGCGGGATGCGCGAGCGCGTACTGCACGTACGCCACCCCGAGGGCGCGAAGCCTCTGCGATACGGCGCGGGCAGGCGCGGAAGCGCGCACCGCTTCCATGTGCGCGCGCAGGCCGCGAAATCCCTGCTCGGCCACGGCGGCGACCAGCGCCGCGCGGTCGGCGAAGTGACGGTGGGGCGCCGCGTGCGTGACACCCACCCGGCGCGCCACCTCCCGCAGCGTCAGCGCGGGCACGCCCCGCTGCTCGATCAGCTCCAGCGCGGCGTCGATCAGCGCCTGGCGAAGATTCCCGTGGTGGTAGGCGCGCTTCCTCCGCATCCCCCTTGCATAGCACCATCATGTTGACAGGGGCCACATCGGGCGCTAGCCATGTTTCCGCCGTCAACATCGCACCCTTTCCGGACGGCGGGAATCGGAAGGGGGCGTCATGAACACCGGAGGAGCCATGCGAATCCCAATGATGATCGGAAGCATCATACTGCTCGGCGCTTGCAGCGGCGCCTCGCCGCGCCCGACCGGCGACGCGGCCGTCGCCGGCCACTGGCAAGGCGTGCTCTTGCGCAACGGGCTGCGCGAGCCGATCGCCGTCGATCTCTCCCCGCAGGACCGCGACTGGGGCGGGCGCTTCAGCGCGGGCGAGAACTTCGTCGCGCTGCAGGACGTCCGCGTGACGTCGAACCGCGTCCGCTTCGAGCTTCCTGGCGAGGGCACCTTCGAGGGCGCCATCGCCGGCGACTCGATGGCGGGATCGATCTCCGGTGGCGAGAACGGATCGTTCACGCTGAAGCGGAACGACCCGGATCAGCCGCGCTGGACGATCGACTTCATGATGGGGCCGTAACGACTCGAAGCGCGCCGAGCTCGCCGGCGCCGGGGCCCTGACGTCCCCGGCGCCAGGCGCGCGTCAGGCCAGCGCCCGCCGCACCAGGAATCCCGCGACGGCGAGCGGCAGCGCCACGGGAAGGGCGCGGCGAACGCGGTTTCCCCAGGACTCGACGCGGTCACCGAGCATCAGCAGGAGCCAGTGGCTCGGAGCGTGATCGGGCAGCCTGTAGGCCATGATGCGGATCGCGCCGGACAGTCCGCGCGGCGGGCAGGAAGTGCCGAAAACGGGGGGGAACGGCTTGTTGGGCCTGGCGTGCTTTGGCACCGCCGGCGTGCCCGGCTGACGTTCGGGTGGGAACCGGGTGTTGGGCCACGGGCGCGGCTCGCGCATGCGCGGAACTCCCGGTCGGCGCGAGGCATCGCGGTCGATGCCCCAGTATTGCGGCCTGTTCGGCGGTTGGACGGCCTGGAAGCCGGACTTGCGCTGCGCCTGGTCGGGGGTCGTCACTCTCGGCGTCGGATCCATCGGGGTCTCCATCCGGCTACGGCGCGTTCCGCGCGGGACGTGGGTTGAGAAGGACAAGGCCGCCCTGGGGGCCGGCAACTAGTGAAGCATCGCGTTCCCGTCGGGCAGGAGCGCCACCTTGATGCACCCGTCGCGCTTCTGCGCGAACGTGTGGTAGCCCTCCGGCGCGCGGTCGAGCGGCAGGCGATGGGTGAAGACCTGCTGCGGCCGGATGCGCCCCGCCTGCACGTGCTCGAGCAAGCGCGGCATGTACCGCTTCACGCTCGCCTGCCCGGTGTTCATCCGCTGCGCCTTGTTCATGTACGTGCCGATGTCGACCCCGTTGTACGGAGGACCGTAGGCGCCGATCACCGAGATGACCCCGCCCTTCTTGGTCGCATGGATGGCGAAGTTGAGCGCCTGCGGCGAGCCAGCTTCCAGCTTCATGTAGACGCCCAGGGCACGATGGACGGAGGAACCGGCGGCCTCGCAACCGACGGCTTCCACCGTAGCGTCCGCGCCGCGATCGTCGGTCATCCCTTTCACGGCGGTCACCAGGTCGACGTCCCTGAAGTTCAGCGTCTCGACGCCCAGCCAGTTGCGGGCGAACTCGAGGCGGTAGTCGACATGGTCGACCGCGATGACGCGTCCCGCGCCCATCGCCCATGCCGACCACATGGCGAACAGGCCCACCGGGCCGCAGCCGAGGACCAGGACCGTCTCCCCACCCTTCAGCTCGCACATCTCGGCCGCCTGGTAGCCGGTCGAGAACGCGTCGGTGAGCGGGAGCGCGTCGAGGTCCTGGACGCCGTCGGGGATCTTCTCCGCGTCGACCCCGATGAACGGTACGCGCACGTACTCGGCCTGGCCGCCGTCGTACCCGCCCATGGTGTGCGAGTAGCCGTAGATTCCGGTGCCCGCATCGGTGGCCGGGTTGGTGCTCTCGCAGCAGGAGGTGAGCCCGCGGGTACAGTAGTAGCAGCCGCCGCAGAAGATCTGGAACGGCAACATCACGCGGTCGCCTTTCCGGACCCCCTGCGCCTCGGGGCCGAGCTCCTCGACGATTCCGGTGAACTCGTGCCCGAAGGTGAAACCGATGCGGGTGTCGGGGACGAGCCCGTGCAACAAGTGCAGATCGGAACCGCAGATGGCCGCGGCCGTCACGCGGACGATTCCGTCCTGAGGATGCTCGATCCGGGGCTCGGGCTTGTTGCGTATTTTGACTCGGTAGGGGCCGTCGTAGGTGAGCGCTTTCATGCGCCGAGGTTGGGGACT
>DATFUN010000235.1:0-2612 GCA_035260805.1 Myxococcales bacterium
CGGCTGGGCTTGACGATGCCGCGCCACGTGCTGAGCAGGGTCTTCGAGACCACCCTGGGCTACCCCCTGTTTGCGTTGGAGGTCGGGCGGACGCTGGTCGAGCGCGGATCGCCCGCGCTCGGGCAGGACCTTCCCGTGCCCGACACGGTGGAGGAGCTGCTTGGCAAGCGTGTGTCGCGGCTGCCGGACTCGGTCCGCCGGCTGCTGCTGGGCCTGGCGCTGGGCGGCGACCTGGAGTGGTCTCAGCTGACCGCCCTGGCCGACCCCGGTGCGGTCGAGGACGCATTGGCGGCCGGGATCGTGGTGGTCGACGGTGACCGGGCCCGGGTGGCGCACCCGCTGCTTGCTGCGGCGGCGAGGAGCCACTCGGACCCCGCCGAGCGCCGGGCGCTCCATCTGGAGCTGGCGGGCGTGGTCGCTGAGGGGGAGCGCCGTGCCCGCCACCTGGCGCTAGGGACGCCGTATCCGGACGAGCAGCTTGCGCGAATGGTCGCAGCTGGGGCGGCGGCGGCGGCTGCGCGTGGCGCGGCGCGTGACGCGGCGGAGCTCGGTGAGCACGCGCTGCGGCTGACCCTGCCTGATAATGGCGACCGCGTCGGGCCGATGCTCACGCTCGCGGAGTATCTCGAGCGGGTCGGTGAGCGTCAGCGAGTCACTGATCTTCTCGGGCCTGAGCTGCGATCGCTGCCGGAGGGCGGGCCGCGGGTGCGAGCTTGGCTGCTGCTGTCCGAGGGCGGCGCTATCCGGTCCTATTATGACAAGGCTCCTTATTTCGACAACGCGCTGTCGGAGTGCGGGAGTGACGTCTCGCTGCGCGCTGAAGTACTCGCCCGGAAGGCGCTCAGCACGGCCGCCGAGGGCGTCGAGCGCCTCGGGGAAGCCGAGGCCTGGGCGCTTCGAGCCCTGCACGACGCGGCGGGCGCCGGGCCAGAGGTCGAGCGTCTGGCGCTGCGCGCGCTGGGCTGGTCGCGCTGCCTTCGCGGGCGCCCCATCGACGAGCTATGCGAGCGTTTCCGGGCCGCGTCGACCGCGGCGTCGAGCGTGATCGATTCCCCCGAGCCTCTCGCCGGGCTCCGGTTCGTCTGGCGCGGAGAAGTGGAGCGTGCTCGCGCCATCTTGAGCGCCTTCCTGTCCGTGGCCGATGAGCGGGGCGAGGGGGTGGGATATGCGTGGCTGCGGCTGAACATGTGCGAGCTGGAGCTGCGGACGGCAGGATGGGACGCGGCGGCGAGGCTGCTGGACGAGTGGGGCGAGTCCGACGACGAGCAGTGGCTGCTCACCGCCACCTACCAGCGCTGCCGGGCGCTGCTGGCCGCGGGACGAGGCGACGCCCAGTTGGCCCAGCAGTGGGCGGCACCGGCGTTCGCTGACGCCCAGGCCAGCGGGTATCGCTGGCAGGTCCTGGAGGCCTCCCGGGCCTTGGGGATGGCCGCGTTGCTCGCCCACCAGCCCGCGGACGCCGTCCAGTGGTTGCGCGCCGTGTGGCAGCACGCTGAGCACCAGGGCGTGGAGGATCCCGGCGCGTTCCCGGTGGCGCCGGAGCTGGTCGAGGCCCTGGTGCAAGTGGGCGAACCCGGCGAGGCAGCAACGGTGAGCGCTCGCCTCGGCGAGCTGTCCGAGCTCCACGCACATCCGTGGGGGCTCGCATCCGCGAAGCGATGCGACGCCGTCGTCAGGCTGTCCTCTGGGAAGCCTGACGACCAGGCCGCCGCGCAGATGGCGGAGGCCGCGGCGGACTTCGAGCGTCTCGGCCTGCCGTTCGACCAGGCGCGGACACTCCTGGCGCTCGGCCGCGCCCTGCGGCGGGCGAGGCGCTGGGGCACCGCCCGCAAAGCGCTGCAGGAAGCGGTGGCGGCGTTCGAACGGCTGGGCTCGCCGGGATGGGCGGCGGAGGCGCGATCCGAGCTGGCACGCGTCGGCGCCCGGCGGCCGAGCCCGGCCGGCGAGCTGACGCCGGCCGAGCAGCGCGTGGCGGACCTGGCCGCCGATGGGCGCTCGAACAAGGAGATCGCCCGAACCCTGCATGTCACCGTGAGCACCGTTGAGGCCCACCTGTCACGAGCGTACGCCAAGCTGGGCGCGCGCTCTCGCTCACAGCTCGCAGGCCGGCTGTCGTCGGCAACCAGCGATGCGAACCGGACCGTTTGTTGAACCGAGCGGACGGTCCATAAAGTATGGGGGAATCCAGGATTTCGTAATTGCCCGGGCCCACGTAGCGTCTCACGCATGACCGAGTTCCTGGTCGAGTTCTTCCTTTCGCGTACCGACCCTGCAGCTATCGACCGTAGCGTGAGGCGGGCTCGCCTTGCCTGGACCGAGTCTCCGGGCAGAAGTCCGGCTCAGCCTGGGGGGTCGGGCGCCATCCTCACGGTGGAGAAGGAGAAGCTCGTCTATTTCGGACGTGGTTCCAAGTAGCGGCCGGGTCGGACGCTTCGGGGATACGCGTGTGGTTTCCACGAATTCGACGGCGCCACGTCTCCGGTTAGCGTCAGCTGACGCCATCAGGGAGGACAGATGATAGGCAGCGATGAACGACCAGAGGCTGGACCTTCGCGACGACGCCTGCTGGCTGGCGCAGGTGCGGCTGGCGCCGGGCTGATCGCCGCATCGGC
>DATFUN010000236.1:0-2942 GCA_035260805.1 Myxococcales bacterium
CGCGGTCCGCGGGAGGTGCGTTCTAGAACACCTGCCATGAGCGCTCCCGCGGAGATGCCGCCGCACCTGGTGCAGTTCCTGCTCGGCGGGCAGGCCTGTGTCGTGGCCACGGTGGGCGAGCACCACCGTCCGATGACGACCCTGATGACCTGGGTGGTTGCGCGCAACCCGCAGACGATCACCATGGCGGTGGACATCCGGGGCAGGGCGCTGCGGAACATCCGCGGAAACCCGCACGTCGCCGTGGAAGTGCTGGGCGACGACCTCTGCTATGGCCTGCGCGGTACGGCCGTGATCGAGAAGGAGCAGATGGACTCGGCGCCGTTCCCCTGCGCGCTGGTGGCGGTGCGCATCGAGGACGTCCGCGATCACGGCGCCGCGGGCGTGAGGTTCGTCGGACCGAGCTACAGCTATCATCCCGGGAAGGAGCACCGCGGCGAGGTGGAGAAGTCGGTGTTCGCCGAGTTGAAGGGACCGACGCCCACTATTTGATCGCCACCGGTCGCTCGAATTGACGCCTCTGCGGGTCCATCACCCTCTTCGATCCGGCGCCTTCGGCGCCTCCACGAAGGGGGAGCTCGCTCAGCTCGCTCCCCCTTCGACCCCCCAATAGATCACGAGGCGGGGGGCGAGGATTGAGATCGCACCGTCCGCGTTTTTCGGGTACGCTCCGCGCCCCTGGTTCGGACGGAGTGCATCATGACGGGAGTCGCGTTCGTCGTCGTGGTCGTCTCGCTCATCCTGGCGGTGGTCTTCTGGCTGCAAGGCCGGTCGGCGGCCGAGGCGGTGGCCGGTCTCAAGGCGGAGGCGGACGCCGCGCGCAAGGACGCCGACGCGGCCCGCGCGCAGGCGCGCGAAGCGCAGGCCGAGGCCAAGGCGCGATCGGCGCAGATCCTGGAAGCGCGCGACAAGCTCAACGAGCTGCGCAAGCGCGGGCAGGAGAAGGCGCAGCCCAAGCGCAGCGCGCGCGAGGCCGAGCTGGAGGAGGATCTCGCCCATGCGCGCAGGTTGGCCGAGGAGGCGCACGCGGCCGAGCAGCACGCCCGCAAGGACGCGGCCGCCGCGCTGTCGGAGATCGCCTCGCTCCGCGCGGAGCTGGACCGCGCGCAGGCCCGCACGAGGGAGGTGGTGCTGCCTCCTCCCGCGCAACCCGCCCCGGACGACGCGAAGCTGCGCGAGGCCGACGAGCGACGGAAGCAGCTCGAGAAAGCGCTGAAGGACACCGAGGCCGCCCTGCGCGATCAGCGCGAGAAGGAGCGGGTCGCGCGCGAGGAGCTGCGGAAGGCGCGCGGCCGGGCCGAGACCAACAACCGCGTGTATCTCGTCACCAAGGGCGAGCTCGAGGTCACCCGCGAGCGGCTCGCGCTCGCCGAGAAGGCGCTCTGGAAGGCGGGCCTTCGGGTGCCCGCGACGGCGCAGAAGGAGCGGCCGCGAGCGACGGGGGCCGCAGCCGCCGATCGCGCGCAAGAGGAGGCAGGAGCCTCCGGCGCCGGCCAGCGACCCGAGTCCGTACCGGCCGAGCCGCCGTCGGCGGGAGCCGAGCCGATCTCGGCGGCTGCCTCGCAGCCCAACGGGATCGAAGTGCGTCCCGCCGGCGAGCCGGACGCCGACACGGCCCATTGACGGCAGGGTGGGGCGCGCCTCGAGCCGGCGCGCGTCAGCCGAGGACGCGCTCGATCACCGCGAGAAGCTGCGGCGCCTCGAAGGGCTTGGACAGGTACCCCGCCGCGCCGTAGCGGGTGGCGATCGCGCGCAGCTCCTCCTTGGCGCTGATCAGCACCACCGGCACCTCCCGGCTCGCCGGAAGTCCGCGAATCCCGCGCAGGAACGCCTCGCCGTCGAGCAGCGGCATGCGCAGGTCGAGGAGGATGAGGTCGGGCCGGAAGTCGGGCAGCATCGACACCGCCTCGACCGCGTTGCGGGCCACCGAGACGGCGTAACCCTCCATGTTCAGGAGATCCGCAACGCCGTCGCGGAAACCTTCCTCGTCGTCGACGACGAGGATGCGGCGCTTCGGCGCGCCAGTTTTGGAGCCCCCGGACTTCACCAGGAGCGTATCCTACACCGGCGCCAACCAGTACCGGCAAGATCCCAGGGATCGCCTTGACTTGCCGCATTGCTTCCAGTACATCGGCCCCCCGCTCTGGCGTCCGCCGAAGTGGTGGAATTGGTAGACACGCCAGATTCAGGGTCTGGTGGGGGCAACCCCGTGGAGGTTCGAGTCCTCTCTTCGGCACCACGCCTCAGCGGCTCGTCATTCCGAGGGATCCGGGCCCTGAGACCGGATCCCTCTTTTGTTACTGGCGCGCGGACCGGATGCCCTGCCGGGCGGGACGGGCGACCATGTGTTCGCGGCCCCACTCGTCGATGGCTTTCATGATGTCGCGAAAACCGGCGCCTTTCGGAGTCAGCCGATAGCTGACGCGCACCGGCGGCCCCGGGTGCACGTCGCGGGCGACGAGGCCCTTCCGCTCCAGCTCCTTCAGGCGCGCCGACAGCATCTTGTCCCCGATCTCGGTGATGCGCGCGGACAGCTCGCTGAAGCGCAGCGGTCCGTCCTGCAGCACATAGAGGACCAGGCCCGTCCAGGGCCGGCCCAGGACGTCGAGGGCTGCCTGGACGGCAGCGCAGGATCGATACCGGCGCACGGCCATCTCCCGAGTATGCACCGTTTGCCGGCGCTGCGCATCCGGTATGTACTTCCATATGGGAAGTACATATCCGGAGGATAGCAAGATGAGCCCGAGCGTGACGAAGACCGCCCTGGTCGTGGGCAGGATCCTTTTGGCGGTGCTGTTCCTGGTCAGCGCGGCCGGCAAATTGACCGCCTGGGGGGCGACGGCAGCGTACGCTTCGCAAGCCGGCGTCTCCCCGGTCCTCCTCGCCGGAGCCACGGTGCTGGAGGTGGTCGGCGGCCTCTCGCTGCTGACCGGCTACAAGGT
>DATFUN010000237.1:0-7328 GCA_035260805.1 Myxococcales bacterium
CAGCGCGCTGCGCGGATTCGGGACCGCCTCGCTCGCGCTGGTGGGTCTCGCCGCGCTGCTGGTCGTCGCCAACACCATCCGCCTGGCGGTCTACGCCCGGCGCGACGAGATCGAGATCATGAAGCTGGTCGGCGCCACCGACCGCTACGTGCGCGCGCCCTTCCTGCTCGAGGGAGCCGTGCAAGGCTTGTGCGGAGCGGCGCTCGCCGTCTCGGGGTTGCTCGCGGTCCAGCGGCTGCTCCTCCCTCGCGCCGCGGCGGCCTTCGCCTTCGCCTCCGGGGCGCAGGCGCCCCACCTGTCCGCGCAGCACTGCGCGCTGCTCGCGGCGGCCGGCGCGCTGGTCGGCCTCTGCGGAAGCTATCTGGCCGTCGCGCGGTTCCTGCGCGCATGATCGCGGTCCTCCTGCTGCTCCTCGCCGCGCCGCCGGCAAAGTCCGAGGAGGACGCGGCCGCGGTGCTGTCGGCGGCGGCGCAGCGGGAGCGCAAAGACCAGCTCGCCAAGGAGCGCGCCATGGCCGAGCAGCTGGCCGGGCGGGAGGCGACCGTGCTGGGCAAGCTGGCCGAGGCGGAGCGGCAGGTGGACGTCGAGGCCCGGGCGCTGCGCGCGGCGCAGGCCAGGCTCCGCGCCGCGGAGTTGCGGCTGTCCGGGGCGGACGCGAAGTCGCGCAAGGCGCAGGCGGAGCTCCAGACCGCGACCGACGCCGCCGCTCCGCGCCTGCTCACGCGGTACCGCCTCGGGAGGGAGGGGTACCTCCGCTTCCTGCTCGGTGCGCAGTCCATCCCCGACCTGTTGCGGCGCCGCCGCTTGTTCGATGCCCTGCTCCAGGCCGATCTGGGCGCGCTTTTGCGCCTGCGCGAGCGGGCCTCGGCGGCGAAGGCCGCGCGCGACGAGCTGGCCCGGGTGCGCGACGAGGAGGCTTCCGCCGCGGCTGAGGAAGCGGAGAAGCGGGCTGCGCTGGAGGGGCACGCGGCGGATCAGCGGCGGCTCCTCGCCTCGGTCCAGGACGACAAGGCCGTGCACGAGCAGGCCGCGCGCGAGCTGGAACAGGCCGCTTCTGCGCTGGCCGGCGAGGTCCGCCAGTTGCAGCAGGCGCCGCTCCCCGCGCGCGCGGCGCCCGACGAGCCGCCCGTGCCCAGGATGCGCCGCAGGCTGCTTTTCCCGGTCGAGTCGGGGCGGATCGAGGCCCGCTTCGGGAGGTCCAAGAACGAGCGCTACGGCACGGTGACGTTGCAGCGGGGGATCGACGTGCGCTGCGACGAAGGGACTCACGTGCGCGCGATCCACGCGGGCAGGATCGTGCACGCTGGATGGTTCCACGGATACGGGAACCTGATCATCATCGACCACGGCGACGCATACTTCTCGTTGATGGCGCACTTGGGCACACTCGCGCGCGCAAAGGGGGACGAGGTGCGCCGGGGAGACGTGGTCGGCACGGTGGGCGACAGCGGTTCGCTGAAGGGCGCGTACCTGTATTTCGAGCTCCGGCAGGGCCAGACGCCCCTGGACCCGGAGCTGTGGCTCTCCCGGCCCCGCAGGGCGCGGCCTGGAGGCCCGGGAGGACCCCAGGCCAGCGCGCCAGTTACTCGCCGTCCCTAGGGTCTGCCTATTACACTGGAGTGGGAGGGTAGATGCAGCGCTTGCCGCCGCCGCCGCCGCTCGAGAGTCCCGCGCCGATGCACCGCGGCCGGGGACGATTCGCGCTCCTCTGCATCTGCGCGACGCTGGGCGGGTTGGGCGCGGTCAAGGTGGCGCGCGCGGCGAGCGATCCCGCGAGCCCGTACCGGAAGCTGGACGTGTTCAGCCACGTGCTGAGTCTCATCCAGAACAACTACGTCGAGGACGTCGACGACGCGAAGCTGCTCTATGGGGCCATTGACGGAATGGTGCGGACGCTCGACCCGCACTCCACCTTCATGGACCCCAAGGCGTACGCCGCGCTGAAGCAGGAGACCGACGGCGAATACGGCGGCGTGGGCCTGGAGATCGCGACGCGCGGAGACGACCTGGTGGTGGTCTCGCCGGTCGACGATTCGCCCGCCGCGCGCGCCGGGGTGGCCCCCGGGGACAGGCTGCTCGAGATCGACGGCGCGCAGACGCGCGGCTGGAAGGACGCCGACGCGGTCAAGGCGTTGATGGGCGCGCCCGGGACCAAGTGCGTGATCAAGCTGGCGCGCAGCGCCTGGTCCGAGCCGCGCACGTTCACGCTGGTGCGGGACGTCATCCGCGTGGTCTCCGTCGAGCATCGCCTCTACGACCGCCGCTACGGCTACGTGAAGATCAAGAACTTCCAGGATCGCACCGACTCGTACCTGAGGAAGGCGCTCGATGCCCTGCGCGCGCAGGCCGGAGGCCCGCTCGCCGGCGTGGTACTGGACCTGCGCCACAACCCCGGTGGGCTCCTGGACCAGGCGGTGAAGGTGGCGGACCGCTTCCTGGTCGAGGGTGTGATCGTGACCACCAAGGGACGCGACAGCAAGCACGTCGAGGTGGAGCGCGCGCACGCGAAGGACACCGAGCCGGGCTATCCGCTCATCGTGCTGGTCGACGGGGGTACCGCGAGCGCCAGCGAGATCGTGGCCGGCGCGCTGCAGGACCACGGCCGGGCGGTGGTGATGGGAACCGCGACCTTCGGCAAGGGGAGCGTGCAGACGGTCATCGAGCTGGAAGACGGCTCGGGCCTCAAGCTCACCATCGCGCGCTACTACACTCCGAGCGGCCGCAGCATCCAGGAGAAGGGAATCACCCCGGACCTCTACGTGCGGCAGCAGCCGGGTCCCGCGGCGGTCGTGGAGGACGATGCGCCGCGCGAGCGGAACCTGCCCAACCATTTCAAGGCGGAGGACGCGGTGGCCTCCGTGGTGCCGGCCTCCGCCTCGACCTTGCCCAAGCTGCCCCAGCAGCCCGGCGATCCGAGCGACGACTTCCAGCTCAAGTCCGCGCTCGACACGCTCCGGAGCTGGCAGATCTTCCGGGCGGCGCTGCTCGGACACACCAGCGCCGGCACCAGGGCTGCGAGCGCCGCGCCATGATCGCCGCCCTGCTCATGCTCTCCGCGGTGGCCACCCATCCGCGCGGCTGGGCGGAGCCGCGCGAGGCGTTCCACGTGGTGGGCAACGTCTATTCGGTGGGCTCCGCCGAGCTGACCTCGTTCCTCATCGCCACGCCGAAGGGGCACGTGCTGATCGACGGCGGGCTCTCGGAGTTGGCGCCGCAGATCGCGCGGAACATCGACAAGCTCGGTTTCAAGCTCGAGGACGTGAAGGTCCTCCTGGTCAGCCACGCGCACTTCGACCACGCGGGCGGCCTCGCGGAGCTGAAGCGGCGCACCGGAGCGCAGGTGGTGGCCAGCCGGGCGGACGCCGAGGCGATGGCGAGGGGCGGGAAGGGCGACCCGCAGTTCGGCGATTCGATCCCGTTCGCGCCGGTGTACGCCGACCGGATCGTCCAGGAGGGCGGCGTCGTGCGCGTGGGGCCCACCGAGCTGGTCGCGCACGTGACGTCGGGCCACACCCAAGGCTGCACCACATGGACCACCGTGCAGCACGAGGACGCGCAGGCGCTGCAGGTCGTCTTCAATTGCAGCGTGAGCGTGCCCGACGAATACCGGCTGCTGGGCAACCCCCGGTACCCACGGGCGGTGGACGACTACGAGCGCAGCTTCCGCACCCTGCGCGCGCTGCCCTGCGACGTCCTGCTCGGACCCCATGCGAGCTTCTTCCAGCAGGACGAGCGGCGCGCCCGCATCAAAGACGGTGCGCCGAATCCATTCGTCGACCCCGCCGCGTGCGGGGCCTACCTCGATCGCAGCGAGCAGGCCTTCCGTGCGCACCTGGAGAAGGAGCGCTCGGCGCCTCCGCCTCCTCCTGAGACCGCCGCCCCGCAACCGGGCGCCGCACCCGTAAGTCCGCCGGCCGTCAACGCTTCGCGATTACGCTAGAGCGCATCCATGTTGTCCGCGCCATGAAAGAGCGTAGCGCCTCCGAATACGGCGGCGACCAGGCCTCGCAGGAGCGCTGTCGCTCCTCGACAGCGCACGGCGTCAAGCTTTGACTTTGCTCACACAGTCCCGTACATTGCGCGCGCTTCGCCGCCTCCGCGGCGATTTACGTAGTATTTTCGCGGCACTGGGGAGCGCGGACGATGACGCTGGTGGAGGGGCTGTTCCTGGGGACGTACTTCTGCGTCCTCCTCGTCCTCTCGCTCTACGGCTCGCATCGGTACGTGATGGCGTACCTCTTTTACAAGTACAAGGGGAATCTCCCGACGCCGCTCGGGCGGTTCACGCGGCTCCCGCCCGTCACCATCCAGCTCCCGATCTTCAACGAGATGTACGTCGTCGAGCGGCTGATCGAGGCGGTGTGCCGCATCGATTACCCGCGCGACCTGCTCGAGATCCAGGTCCTGGACGATTCGACCGACGAGACGCAGGGGATCGCCCGGGCGGCCGTCGAGCGATCGCGGCGGGCCGGGCACGACATCACCTATCTGCATCGCGATCACCGGGACGGCTTCAAGGCGGGAGCGCTGCAGGAAGGGCTGCGCAGGGCGCGCGGCGAGTTCGTGGCGGTGTTCGACGCGGACTTCGTTCCCGGGCCGGATTTCCTCTTGCGCAGCGTGCAATTCTTCACCGACCCCCGGATCGGCATGGTGCAGGTCCGCTGGGAACACTTGAACCGCGAGTCCTCGCACCTGACGCAGGCGCAGGCGATCTACCTCGACGGCCATTTCGTCATCGAGCACACGGCGCGCAACCGGAGCGGGCGCTTCTTCAACTTCAACGGGACCGCGGGCGTGTGGCGGCGCGCGACCATCGAGGACGCGGGCGGCTGGCAGCACGATACGCTGACCGAGGACCTGGACCTCTCCTACCGCGCCCAGCTCGCAGGCTGGCGCTTCGTCTACCTGCCCGAGGTGGTGTCGCCCGCCGAGGTGCCGGTGGAGATGAACGCCTTCAAGTCGCAGCAGCACCGCTGGGCGAAGGGGAGCATCCAGACGGCGCGCAAGCTCCTGCCGCGCATCTTGAAGAGCGACCTGCCGCGCGACGTGAAAGTGGAGGCCTTCTTCCACCTCACCGCGAACCTCACGTACCCGCTGATGATCCTGCTCACGGTGCTGATGCCGGTGAGCATGGTGATCCGCTTCAAGCACGGCTGGTACGAAGTGCTCTTGCTCGACCTGCCGTTCTTCTGGACCGCCACCATGAGCGTGGTGATGTTCTACGTCGCCTCGCAGCGCGAGATCGGCATGCCGGTCTGGCAGCGCATCAAGTACCTGCCGTTCATCATGGCGCTGGGCATCGGCCTCTGCGTGAACCAGGCCAAGGCGGTGATCGAGGCCCTGGTCGGCTACGAGACGGGCTTCACGCGGACGCCCAAGATGGGGATCTCGGGCAAGGACCGCAGCTGGCTGAGCAAGAAGTACCGCGCCATGACCAGCCTGCAGCCGCTGCTCGAGCTGGCGCTGGGGGCCTACCTGACGAGCGCCATCTACTTCGCCCTCGACAAGGGCGTGTACTTCTCGCTCCCCTTCCTGCTGCTGTTCCAGTGGGGCTTCATCTACGTCGGCCTGATGAGCCTCTTGCAGGGACGGGTCGCCGCGCTCTGGCGGTTCGTCCGCCGACCTCCGCCGGAGGCCTCCCCGGCCGTGGAGTAGCGCCCCGCCGATGCTCTGGTAGGGTGGCCCCGATGAAGGCGATGGTCCTTTGCGCCGGATTCGGCACCCGGCTGCGACCGCTCACCGATCGCGTGCCCAAACCGCTCGTCCCGCTCTGCGGCGTCCCGCTCCTCCGCTACAATTTCGCGCTGCTGCACAACGCAGGCGTGCGCGAAGCGGTGGTGAATACCCACCACCTGGCGGAGGGGATGGAGAAGGGCGCGCTGGAGGTGGGGCGCGAGGTCGGCATGTCGGTCACCATCTCCCGCGAGGTCGGGCACATCCTCGGAACCGGTGGTGGCGTTCGTCGCGCCGCCCAGCTCCTCGGGCCCGGCACGTTCCTGCTGCTCAACGGCGACATGCTCTTCGACGTGGACCTGGAGGCCGCGATCGTCGCCCACCGCACCGCGGGTGCCATGGGCACCATGGTGCTCGCTCCATACCCGCGCGGGGCTTCGTACGGCGCGGTCGAGGTGGACGCGTCGTTCAACGTGCGCCGTATCGCGGGCCGGGGCGCGCCCGCCGAACCGGGTCTCACCAAGATGCACTTCACCGGCGTCCACGTGCTGGAGAGCGAGGTGCTCTCCCGGCTTCCCGCGGAGGGGGAGAGCGACATCAACCGGACCGCCTACGTGCGCCTCATCCACGAGGGGGCCAAGGTCCTGGGATGGCTGCAGAACGGCTACTGGGGCGACCTCGGCGCCCCGCGCTCGCTCTTGCGGGCGAACCTGGACCTCCTGGGCGGGAACGTTCCCCTGCAGCGCTTCCGGCCCTCGGCCGACCCGTTCGCCGGCACGCTCGAAGTGGCGCCCGGCGTCCACGCGGACCCGAAGGCGGTCATCGACCCCTCCGCCACGCTGACCGGCCCGGCGCTCGTGCACGCAGGCGCGGTCATCGGCCCGCGCGCGCAGATCGGCCCCAACGCGGTGGTCGGCGCCGGCGTGCGCGTGGACGCGGGGGCGGCGGTGGTGCGCGCGGTCTGCTGGGCAGGCACCCACGTCGCGCCAGGGGAGCGGGTGCAGGACGCGATCGCATCGCCCGGCGTGCGGCTGGAGTGTTGAGCAACTTTCGTGGCGCGACCGAGACCCATCGCGACATCGGCAGCGGATCGAAAACTGCTACGGGAGATCGATACGATTGGGTGGACGCTGATGTACGTCAGCGGCAACTCTCCCGCGCCCGACTTTGGATTCACCATCGGGCTATTTGCAACCCATGATCATCCGGAAATCGTAGTCGTGGGACTCGGTAGAGAGATGGTGTCCTGGCTGCTCACCCGCATTGTCGAGCAGGTTCGTGACGGCCGGCGATTCGACGATGTTCACGAGTTCGACCGCGTACTTGAAAACCAGTATGGCTGCCGATTCCGAGCACGCTCGAGAAAGCTGCGCCTCGATCACCTCGGCACGGCGATCTGGTTTTATCAGGGAACCGCCTTCCCGGCGCTGCAGGCGTTCGTTCCCGACGTGAACGGAAGATACCCGTGGGAAGAAGGGTCGATGGAAATGCTTCTGCGCAGTTCTTGAACGGAGATCCTCTTCGCCGGAAAACGATGAAGAGTTGATCCTCAGTAATCCCGGAACGGCAGCCGCTTCTGCTTGACCCACTCCTGCACCGACGGACGCTGCCACTGCGCCTCGGTGAAGCGGCGGACGGCGGGCGGCAGCTCGTAC
>DATFUN010000238.1:0-4775 GCA_035260805.1 Myxococcales bacterium
GAGCCGCTGCGGCAGGTCGAGTCGTCCTCCCCCACTTCGCCGATCGAGGCGCGCCCGCCGAACACCAACAAGCTCGAGCTGAAGCGGATCGACCCGAGCAGCCCGGCGGCGGCCTTGCCGGCGAGGCCGACCACGCCGGCGCAGGCGTTCTCGACTACGCCGGACCCGATGACCCCGCCCGTGACCTGGTTCACCCAACGGCCCACGCCGGGGCAATCGACGATGCACTCCTGCCCGCCGCGGCAGTCGGTCGCCTCGGCGATGCACTGCCACGGCGTGGCCAGCGAGAGGGCGGCGTCGATCGCCGATACCACGGCATTCGACACGTCCACCTCGACCTCCCGCTGCGCCACCTCGAGCTGGTGGCGCGCGGGTGCGGAGCCGGGCACCTGCTCGACGGTCGCGGAAAAAGGCGCCGCCCGGACGGCGACCGCCGGCAGCACCTCTTTCCTGCATCGTCGCGATGCGGACGGATCGCCGGCGCCGGTGGTCGCGACGTCGAGGCGCGCGCACGGGGGCGGGACCGCCGGGTCCCCCGCGATCTCCTCTCCGCACAGCGGCAGCCAGTAGAAGACGAGGCTGGACCACACCTCGGTGCCCTTCGGGTGCGCGGGGTCGGCGCCAGGAGACAGCCTCATCCTTCCCTCCGCGCGCAGGAAGCTGAGCAGGGTGCCCAGGTCGTCGGCGAGGCGCACCACCGCGTAGAACCACCCGGGCAGGAACTGCCCGAGGACGGCGTCGATCAGCCGCTCGAGCCAGCGGGGCAAGCCCAGCTGTCCCGAGAGAAGCTGGTCGAGCGCGCGGATGCCGGCGAACGCCTCGCGCAGTCCGGTCGGCAGGGAATCGCGGATGGCGAAGACGTGCTTCGTGTACCAGACGCCGGTCACGTCGGGCAGCGCCGGATCTTTGGGGACGGTTCCGGGCTCGCACGCGCCGTCGACGCATCGGTAGCCGGTGGGACACTCGACTTCGCACGTGCCCGTCCGGTCGCCCAGGATGGTGACCGCGAAGAAGACCCCCTCGCCCCCCGCCGCGGAGAACGCGGACGCTTCGAAGGCGGGCTCCACCTCGCCCGCGAGCAGGAACGCCTGCGCCTCGCCCGCCTGGTTGGTGACGGCGCGCGCCGACTTCGCGCCCGCGTTTCCGAAGCTCGACCGCGCGCCGGCGGGCACCGAGAAGAGGATGGTTTCGCCCACGACGGGCGCTCCGGTGTCGGCGTCGATCTCGCGCACCCGGAGCGGCGCGGACCCGGACGCGGAGACCAGCAAGGTGGCCGTCTGGCCGCCCTCGTCCACCAACGTTCCCGGCCCGGGGGCGATGCGCAGGAGCTTGCGCACGGGGACCACGGCGACGTTGAAGCTCACCTGGGGCGTGTCGAAACCCGGCGCGCTGGCGGTCAGCTCGGCCGTCCCGGTCGCGGCGCCGGCGGTGACCGCGAAGGCCGCCACGCCGCCTGCGCCGCTGGTCACGTCCTGCGAGCCGGAAGCCAGTGCGCCGTGGTTACCGCCCGCCTCGAGATGGACCAGGGCGCCCGCGACTCCGCCGGCCCCATCCCGCGCCAACACCACGCGGACCGTCCGGGTTTCCCCGGGGTGGAGGACCAGGTCGGGTTCCCCGACCGCGGCCAGCCGGTACGTGGCGGCGCCGGACTGTCCGGTTCCTGGGTCGGTGCTGCAGGCGAGCGCGGCGAGGGCGAGCGATGCGGCGAGGGACCGTGCCATCGGTCGCATCGTTCCGGATCGTCCGGCCGCCGGCCATCGGTCGACAGGACGACGCGTGGACCTTGATCCCCCTTCCGGCGCCGGTCATCCAAGTGCTAAGCGAATCCCATGGCCTTCCCGTCAGCGTTGCGGGCACAGGCGCTGCTCGAGTTCGGGCTGCCTGCCGCGCCGCAGCGCGTGGACGAGGTATCGTGCGGGCCGCCGGGGACGTACGTGTACCGCATCCAGGCCCCCGCCGGCGCGTTCCTGCTCGTCTGCGCGGAGGGCGCGCTCCCGGTCGCGTTCGAGGCGACGCTCTTCGATCTGCTGGCCGAATCGCGCTATCCGGCTCCGCGGCCCCGGCGGGCGCGGTCCGGAGCATTCATGGCCAGGGTGGAAGGCGAAGGAGGGCACGCCGGCGCCGCCTGCTATCCGGTCGGTTCCGGCGAGGTGCTGGATCCGTCCCGCGCGACCACGCCGCAATACCTCGAGCTGGGAAGGCTCCTCGCGCGGCTGCACCAGCTCGGTGAAGCACATCCTGCATCGGTGCCCGCGCGGGTGAGTTGCTCCAACCTGGCCGGCCGGTTGCCCCCCGGCGACCACGCGGACCGGCTCGGGCGAGTGCTGCGAACCGACTTCTACTCCCTGCCCTCGGGAGCCTCCCACGGACGACTCGGCCCGCAGCAGGCGCTCTATATCGGCGATCGAGTCGCGGCGGTGCTTCCCTCCGGAGAAGCGCACAGCGGCCCGCTGGTGCTCGACCTGGCGCAAGCGGCGTCCGCCTGGGCGATCGCGGCGGCGGAGCAGCTCCCCGCCTTCCGGGCGGTGCTCTCCGGTTACCAGGCCCTGCGGCGCCTCGATCCCGAGGAACGCGACGCGCTCTACCCCGCGCTGCTCTGCGCAGCGGCGCAGCAAGGCGCACACTGCCTCATCGCGGGGCGCCCGGACCCGTTGGCCGCGCTCTCCGCCGTGGAGCGACTGGGCGAGAAGGACCTGCGCGCCGCCGCCGGGTGAAGCGCGCTACATCCCCGAGCTGATCTTCCAGTCGCCGTCCACCTTGATGAACTTCATCCGCTGGTCGTCCGACTCGGTGAACCACTTCTCGCCGTTGGGGAGGGCGACGGCGTAGCGCATCACGCCAAAGAAGTCGACCTGGGCCCGGTCGCCGTCGACCTTCAGGTTTCGGATGTCGATGTCGAGCTTGAGCGCACGCACGCCGTTGAAATCGCGGGGCACCGTCTTCCGCAGCCCTTCGAGGTCGCGCGCATCGTTCGGGCGGCTGGGATCGCCCCGGTCGAAGTAGCCCGGCGCCGCCAGCGAGAGCAGCGAATTCGCGTCGCGCGCCTCCATCGCTTCCTTGTAGTTCGCCAGGACCTGGAGGACGGCCCGGTTCTGCGGCTCGTCCGGGACGTTGGTGCCGGGGATGGTGTTGTGCGAGCAGGCCGCCAGCGCGGCGAGCGCGAAGAGGGGGGCATTGCGCATGGTCTGCTCCTAGTGTGAAAGCCCGCGCCGGTCAAACGGCTTCATGATAGGCGATCCAAGGTGGCCGATTGGATCGACGTCGGGCCGGCGGACCTCACCGAAGGGGAGCTCCGCGGGCTGGAGATCGGCGAGAGGCTGGTCCTGCTCGCCTGCCAGGGTGGGAGGGTGACCGCCATGGACGACTCGTGCAACCACGCGGGGTGCCTGCTCTCGGGGGGCTGGATCGACGCCCGCAAGCGCGGGGTCGTGTGCCCGTGCCACGAGTATTGCTTCGAGCTGGGGACCGGGCGCAACGTGACCGTCCCGCGCCTGTGCGACGACCAGCGGGCGTTTCCCGTGCGCGTCGAGGGCGGGCGGGTCTTGCTGAAGCTGGAGGAGTGAGATGCCGCACAAGGACGAGGGCGGGCACGGACACGGGCACCGCCACGACGGCGGCCGGGTGCCTGGCGAGCACAAGGCGCGCGCGCCGCGCAGCGCCCGGGTGTACGTGGTCACCTGCTCCGACTCGCGCACCGAGGCGACCGACGAGGGCGGGCGCATCCTGCGCGAGAGGCTGCTTGCGGCCGGGCACGCCGTGACCGGCTCGGCCATCGTGCCCGACGATCCGCAGCGGATCGCGGCCGAGCTGGATCGCGCCCACGCCTCCGGGGCGCAGTTCGCGCTGGTCACCGGAGGCACGGGCCTGTCCACCCGCGACTCCACCTTCGAGGCCATCTCGCGCGCGGTGGTCCGGCCGCTGCCCGGATTCGGCGAGCTGTTCCGCATGCTCTCCTTCGAGGAGATCGGCAGCGCCGCCATGCTGTCGCGGGCGCTGGCGGGCCAGCTGGGGAGCGGGCTGTTCGTCTTCGCCATGCCCGGAAGCCCGGCAGCGGTGCGCCTCGCCTGCGAGAAGCTGATCCTCCCCGAGCTGGGGCACGTGCTGGAGGAGCTGTCGCGGTGAACCCCGCGGCGCCGCTGCGCTGGAAGCGCGCCGGGCTGGTGGGGCCCGCGCTCGAGGAGCTGCTCCGGCGCACGGATGCGGCGGCGCGGGTGCGGGGCGATCCGGTCGAGCTGGTGCACGGCTATTCCGATCCGCTCGACGTGGAGGTGGCCGGGCTCCTCTGCGCGGCGCTGGCCTACGGACGCGTCGACCTGTTCAAGCCGCGCCTGGCTTCGCTTTTGCGCGCTCTCGGCCCTTCGCCGGGCGCCACCGCCCGCGACGCCGCACCGGCCGAGCTGCTCAGGCGCTGCGCGGATTTCGCCTACCGGATGACGGGGCCGCGCGACGTCGCGTGCTTGCTGTACGGCGCCGGCCGCATCGTGCGCGCGCACGGATCGCTGGGAGCGTTCTTCGCGGCTCGCTTCCAGGTGACCGGGTCGCTGCGGACCGCGCTCGGCGATCTGGTGGACGAGCTCTGCGCCGCCGATTTCAGCCCGCTCGTCGGGCAGCGCGGTCCGACGCGCCGGCTCAAGCACCTCCTGCCGCACCCGGCGCGAGGCAGCGCGTGCAAACGCCTCAACCTGTTCCTGCGGTGGATGGTGCGCGGGCCCGACGGGGTGGACTTCGGGTTGTGGAAGGTGCCCAGCAGCGCTCTGGTGGTTCCGCTCGACACC
>DATFUN010000239.1:0-9736 GCA_035260805.1 Myxococcales bacterium
CCGCCGGTCTCGGTGATCTTCGCGTTGTCGATGGTGAACCTGCGCCCCAGCGCGCTGAACGATCCCTGCCGTACCACGATGGTGCCGTCGGCGGTGGGCTTGTCGGGATGCTGCGCGTCGTACTCGAAGGTGAGGTGGCTCTCGACCGGGAACTCGAAGTCCTCCGCGGCCACGTAGAGGTGCTCGATGTCCAGCTTCCCGTGGAGGCGGAAGGTCGCGGTCCTGCGCGCCTCGATCTCGCGCTGCACTTCGTCGGGCTCCTTGCCAGGCGGGTGCGCCTTCTCCCCCGGGTGCACCAGGAGCACGTCCGGATGGGGATCGAGGTCGGGGAGCTTCTTGGTCGCAAGCTGCAGGACCCGGATGCTTGCGTCAGGGACCTTGGCGTTCACGGTGAGCTGGCCATCGGTGAAATCGCCGAAGATGTCGAGCTCGCCCTGGATGGTCGCGCGCTCCTCGCCGGCCTGCCGGAGCGGCACGGGCGCCTTCTGCACCGGCTTCCCGTCGACGGTGCGTCCCTTCACCGACTCGTCATCGCCCAGGTGCACCTCGCCCGTGAAATCGATGGCGGCCGGCCCCTCGGCCGTCGCGCCGGCGCGCTGCGAGCCGACCAGCACCGCCGAGAACGTCCCGCCGCTCATCGAGCCGCTGATCCGCTCGACCACCACCTCCTTGGGCGAGAAGGTCGCATCCAACGCGACGTCCTGGAACACGCCCTGCCCCACCACGTCGAACTGTCCGCTGCGGAGACGGGCCTTGCCCTCCGGCTTCGGCTTTCCCAGAAGTCCGCTCACCTTCACCTGCGCATCCAGCGTGCCGCCCGCTCCGCGGAGCCGCGGCGCGATTCCGGAGAGGAACGCCAGGTCCAGGTGGCGCGCGTCGACCTGCCCGCTCAGCTCGCCGTCGAGGACGGACGCGACTCCCCTGCGCAGCAGCGTGCGCCCGCCCAGGTCCGCGGTGAGGTTCGCGTGCCCGAGGAAAGTGCCGCCCCCGGGCGGATTGAGGCCCAGATGCAACAAGGCGCCCTCGTTGGTCGCCTCCACGTGGAGGTCCGCGTTGCCGAGGCGCTTGCTCTGGCGCGCGACGTCGCGCAGCTGGAACTGGCCCGAGAGGCGCGGCGAGGCGGCGGTGCCGCTCAAGACGAGGCGCCCTTGCAGCCGCCCCTCGGCGGGGCTGCGCTCCTGGCCGGCGAGATTCGCCACCCGGCCCACCAGCAGGCCGGGAACCTCGAGCGTCAACGCGACGGGACGCCCGAGCAGCGGCTCCAGCGCCGCCGGGTCGACGTTCGCTTGCACCAGCTCGATCAGGTCCGCGCCGGAGAGCGCTGCGCTCGCCTCCAGCCGCCCGATGGGCTCGCCGCTCGACTGCGCGCCGAACGAGAGCCTCACGCTCTGGTCCAGGGCGAGCTGGGTCTGGAAGGAAAGCCCGCGCAGCTTGCCCGAGGTGATGCCCTCGCCGCGGGCAGAAACCGCGAGTTGCGGCGCCAGCGCCGTCCCGGTGAGATGAAGGGAGAGGCTCACTTCTCCCTTGGCATTCTGGGGCAGCGCCCCGGCGCGGGCGAGGCGCTCGAGCGGCAGCTGCGCCACGGCCAGGTCCACCTGCACGGGCCGCCGCAGCGCACCGGCGAGATACGAATGATCCCGCAGCGCGCGCGAGAGGTCGAACGCGGTCTCCCCGGAGAGGCTCATGGCCGGTTCGCGGGCGACGTCGATTGCGCCGTCCAGCGAGGCGCGGCCCTTGTCGAGCACCACGCCTGCCTTCGCGTCCACCTCCCGCATGCGCGCGGTCCCGACACCCTTGGCCTCCACCGACAACGTGGCGCGCGGCGACCCCAGCGTTCCGCTCGCCAGCAGGCGTAGGTCGACCGCACCCTGGATCTGCTGGCTGCGCCAGCGATCGAGGTGCAGGCGCTCGGCGATCCGGGCGAGGTCGGCGCCTTGCAGTTGCACGTCGGCGCGCAAGGGCGTCGTGGGCGGCAGGGTGGACAGCCCCTGCACCGGAGCGTCCGCGTCGAAGCGCAGCTCCGGTCCTCCGCCCCGAGCCTGCACGAAGCCTTGCGCGCGCAGTCGGCCGCCGTGCAGGTGGGCGCGCGCGTGCGCGTCGATGGGCATGTCCGCGGTATTCCGAACCCCGCCGCCACGCAGGTCCGCTTCCAGGTCCAGCTCGGGCCGCGACTTGGGACCGTCGACCACCAGGTTCCCGTTCAGCACGCCGTGGGGCCCCAGGTCCGGGGGCAAGGCGAAGGCTGGCAGGCGGGCCAGATCGAAGTCCTTCACCACCGCGGCGGCGTCGATCCGTGTCGGCGTGAGCTGCGCGGAGAGGCGCAGCGATCCGTGGTCGCCCACCAGGTCGATGGGCTCGACGATGGTCGCGCCCTCGCGGAAATGGATCCGCGTGTCGTGAGCCAGGCGCAGCTCGTTGCCGGGCCACGCGACGGTGAAGTTGGCGAGCCGAAGCCCGTCCCGGTCGTCGTCGATGCGCGCGTCGCCGGTGAGCAGCACGCGGCCCTGCACGACCGCCGAGTCGATGCGCAGCCTGGCCCAGGGCCAGTTCAACGTCGCGTCGATGCGCGGCGTTTGGAGGGCGATCTGACCTGCCGCGAGCGAAGCCGCCGTCAGCCGCAGGTTGCCGTCCGGAGCGGCCAGCTTCCCGTGCAGCGCCCCGTCGACCGCCAACGTCCTCGCCGCGAACTGGCCGCCCAGCCGGACGTCGGGAACGCGCAAGTGGACCTGCGCATCGGGCGCGCGCGGCGACCCGGTGAGATGCGCGGCGAGGCGGGCCGAGCCGGAGAGCGGCAGGGGAGCCTGCTTCTGCAATACGCCGGCGGCGCGGCCCACCACCCGCAGGTCCGGGGCGTTCACGTCCAGGTCGAGGGCGACCGCGTCCAACGAGGCGGTGCCGTGCGCCGAAATCTGAAGGCCGAACGCCGTTGCGGTGAAGGCGCGCACCAGCGCCTCGCGACCCTGGATGTCCGCCTGGACGTCGACGCGCACCTCGCCGACCCGGTCGATGCGCGCCGGACCGACGTGGCCCCGCAGGGCCAGATCGCCTCGGACCCCGTGCGCGTCGAGCTGCGGCACGCCGCGTCCGCGCGCCTCGATCCGCGCGCTCACTTCGCCCGCGGGGGCGGCCGCCGCCACGCGCGCCGGATCGACGCCGTCGAGCGTGAGCGCCACCTGGTAGCGCGGATCCGTTCCCAGCGTGAGGTCCGCGTCGAGCCGGACCCGGCCGCCTCCGGCGTCGAGCCGCGCAGCCAGCGCGATCGAGTCGCCTCGGAGCTGCGCGTCGGCCTCGCCCCGCACTTCGCTCGAAAGCGGCGAGGGCTTGCCGCCGAGCAGGACCGCGAGGTCTCGCGGCGCCACCCGGAGATCCCGCAGGTGCAGCTCTCCGGTGCGCGCCGCAAGGTCGTACCTTCCCTGTCCGGAGAACCCGCTCTCGCCCAGCGCGACGCGCACCTCGCGCACCTCGGCGCTGCCCGTCTTCGCCGAACCGGTGAGCCGGGCGTCCACGTCCAGCGAGACCGGGTCCATTCCGGGCGAGGTCAGCTGGGCCTGGAAGGTGAGCCTCGCATCCGCGCCGTCCGCCGCATATCGCGCGTGCGGCGCGTCGATCGCGGCGCCCGTAAGGCCGAAGTGAGCGGGAGCGCCCGGGGCCGGCCGCAGCGCGATGCTCCCGTTCTCCAGGTGCAGGCGCGCGACGTCGATGACCCACTTGAACGGACCGCTCTGCGGCTGCACCTCCGTCGGAGGGTTGCGCGGCTCGAGCGCGCGGCTGAGCGTCGTGGCCGGCTTGCCATCCGGATCTTCCACCGCCGCGATGTCGATGCGCGGCCGGATGAGCTGCACGTCGCTGAGCAGCACCTTGTTGGTCCGCAACGCAACGGGGTTCACGTGCAGGCAGATGCGGTCGGCCGCGAGCGCGGGGTTCCCATCCGGGTCGCGCAGATCGACGCCATCCGCGCAGATGGTCAAGAAGCCGCGAACCTGGATGTCGTGGACCGTAAGCCGCCCGCGGATCGCGTTCCGCGCCTCCTCGGTGACGACGCCCGCCAGCTTCTGCGCGCCGGTCCGGGTGTGCAGCCAGACGAGCGCCCCGACGATCGCCAGCAGCGCGAGCGCAATCAGCCCGGCGGCGGCCAGCCCGGCCCCGCGCAACACCCGGCGCCCGCGGCGGCGGCCGGGCGGCCCCGGCCGGGGCAGGTAGGCAGGCGTCGTCTCGGGCGGGTGGGGTTCGCTCACGCGCTTGCAATTTTAGCCGTAGTGCAGCACGGCGGCAGTGTCTCGTGGACTCGGTGTCAAAAGGCCTCCCCGAGCGTGATGTGATACGCCCAGCGACGCAGGAAGATGCACGCGTGCGTCGACTGGACGCAGTCGGGGCCGATCGGCGTGGGGGCGACGGAAATCTGGGCCGGCGGCTGCGTGTTGGGGATGGCAACCGTGCCTCCGGGTGCCACGACGGTCGCCGGGTTCAAGAGGTAGGCAATGTCGAACCGGATGGGTCCGAACGGCGTGATGTAGCGGAGCCCGATTCCCGGAGCGACTTCCAGCCGCCCCTCCCAGGGAAGGCTCGGGTTGGCGGTGATGCGGCTGGCGTCGGTGAACAGCACGATCCCGCTGTGCCGCAAGAGGAAGTCGGTCCGGAACCGCAGCTCGCCGGAAAGGAGCGCGGCGCCATTGCCACCGACCGCCGCGAAAGTCGACCAGAACTCCTGGAGGGGACCAAACGGAGTGACCAGCGGTTGCCCGATGCCCGTAGTGGGCGTTCCGCCGAACTTCGGTCCCTGCCCGAACGCCGGGTATCCGCGCTGGTAGTTCTGCCCACCGCCGAAGAAGCGCTGCGTGAACGGGCTCTGCGCGTTCGGGGCGGAACTCTCCAGGATGAGAGCGCCGTACTGTGCGCGGAGAGCGATGACCAGCCATGGGGCGACAGGCAGGTACCCCCGCACCTCGGGCTCCATCCGGAAGTAGCTGAACTGGCCTGGCTTGAGCGTCTGCTGGAGCGCGAGAGTGCCGAAGAACCCGGAAGTCGGCTCGAGCACATTGTCGCGCGAATCGTAGGTGTAGCGAAGCTCCGGGTAGGTCAGCGTGCAGGAAGGAATGCATTGGTCCAGGATCAGGGCGTTCTGCCCGGCTTGCAGCACCAGTTGGGTCAGATCGACGCCGTTGAGCGTGGCGTTGAAGTAACGCACGAAGTTCAGCGAAGCGGCGATGGTGTGGCGATCGATGCGGTATTGCGGACCGAACCGCGCGGCGACCTCGTTGTAGGCAAATCCCTGCTGCAGCTCTCGTGCGAACTCGACCCGGCTGATGAAGTCGACGGCCGGGAACAACACGTTGGGCGTCACCAACTGGGCGCTCGTCAAGTTGACGAGGCCCGTCTGCGTCACGGTGTTGGCCGGAGCGTTGAGCACGTCCGGCAGGCTCGGCACGAATGCGTAACCCACCGTCGTGCTCAGCTCGAGGCGCCGCAGCCCGCCGAACAGGTTCCGGTGGGTGTAATCCGCGCGCACGCGCGGCAGCTCCCAGCGGAACTGCTCGATCTGGCCGCCAAAGCCCACACGGATGGTCTGGAACGGCGCCTCGCGAACCGTGACCCGCACCGCCGCCACGGGGGTCTCCCCCAGCGGCTCGAGGGCGACGCGCACCCCCGCGAACGCGCCCAGGCCATAGACTCGCTGCTGCGCAAGCTGCAGGGCCCGGGGCGAGAAGCGGTCGCCGCGGCGGATCCCGGTCGCGCGGATGATCTCCTCCGCGTCGATGCCCCGGTTCCCGCTCACCACCACCCGCCCGAAAGTGTATCGGGCTCCGGGCTTGAGCTTGTAGGTGATGAACGCAATCGCGTCGTCGGGGGCGACGCGTACGTCGCCTGTGACCTTTGCCTCGGCGAATCCGTGCGCCTTGAGCTGCTCGACCAGCTGTTCCTTCGAGCGCTCGTATTGATCCTCGTCGAACGGATCGCCGCGGTGCAGCTCCAGAGCGCCGTCGATGTCCGCGAGCTCGTCCGGAGTGACGCCGTCCGTATCGACGAACCAGATGTCCTTGACGTAGGCGCGGCGGCCTTCCTCGACGTGCACCACCAGGCGTACCCGGCCCTTGTCGTCCTGGACCTCGTCGACGCCGGTGACCTTCGCCTCGTAGAAACCCTTCTGGTTGTACCAGCGGACGATCCGCTTCAGGTCGATGGCGAACAGATCCGCGTCGTAGTAGCGCGCAGTCTTCTTGAAGAAGCCGCTGGTGGGAGCGGTGGCGATGTGATCGAGCAGCTCGCCGGAGGAGATGCTCTTGTTGCCGACGAAGTCGATCCCGGCGAGCACCGGCCTGCCCTCGAAAGGCGTCGAGGGAGTCGCGCAAGCGCAGAGCGCCAGCAACACGAGGGGCAGGGTCTTGCGCAAGGCCCGAGCAGCCTATTGCAGCCCGGCGGCTTCTGCATCTCGCCCCCGTCAGGGGCGCTGGCGAAGCAACAGATGCAGGTTTTGCTTCTCCCAGGCGCGCGCTCGCTCGTACCCGGGGAAGGCGCGCTCGCGCAGGCGGAAGTCCCGCCCGTGCACGATGCGCCGGCCGTCGCGCCCGCTGACCGGAGGGACGGCCTGGTGGAGCATCTCGTGGAACACGACCAGCTCGACGAAATAGCGCGGCACCCGCGCGTCGTCGAGCGCGGGGTGGATGCGGATCAGCTTGTGGTCGTGCAGGTACACGCCCATCTTGATCGACCGCCGGCGCCCGCCGGGACCGCGGCGGCCCCAGCCGATGCGCGCCTCCAGGCTGCCGCCGAAGCGCTCCGCGTTGAGGCGCGCGAAGATCTCCCCGAGATCGTGGACGCGGCCCCTCTCGGTGAGCTTCTGCTGCGGCCGCTCGGGGACCGCGCGGATCAGGTCGCGGTTGCGGCGGATGTAGTCGTCGATGGCGCGGCCGTGGGTACGCCGGCTGCGGCCGGTGAAGCCCGCCAGGGCCCGCACCAGGTCGTCGTTGGCCGCCGAGAACATGTGGTGGAGGCGGAAGCGCACCCGGCCCTGCAGGCGCTTGAACGACACCATGGTCCAGGCGTTGTCGGTCAGCTGCACGTCCACCGGCTCGCGCAGCATGCGCGCGATCCGCTCGGCGAGCACCTCCGCGGCGGCCTGTGGCTCGAGACGCCGCGGCAGCGTCGCAGCGCGGTCTGCCGGGCGGGAAGAGAAGAGGGGAAGCTGGGTCGGTTTCATGCCCGGCATCCACTCTAGGGGCAGGCCGATCGCTTGAGCAACAGGGTCCTCGGTGTTCCGATGGGTAAGCAGGCAGCCGAGCGGTCATCCGCGCGCCCACATCCGTCGACCTGGAGCCCGGTTCGATGCAGCGGAAGCGCGGGCGCGCGGCGGAGGAGGCGGTTTGACGACCACATCCGGGCCTTCGAAATGAAGCCGGGATGACAGACCTGTGCATCCGCGCTCGGCGGGCGCGGAGGATGCCGGCCCCGACGCGACCCCGCGTTCGCGAGCGCGGGACGAGCGGCCGCGGCCGCGGCGATCTGTCATTCACTGGCAGTGAAGTCAATTTCACTCTAGAAAATCGCGGAGATCGGCACGGTCGCTTCCTTGACAGCGTGGATCGCGCTCTCTATCGTGCGCGGCTAGTGGTTGCGCGCGCGCAGTGCTCCGCACCACCAACAACGTTTTCGGAGGGTGGAAACGATGCCGACGAAGAAGAAGGGCGCACGGAAGGGAACGAAGAAGGCCGCGAAGCGGACGACGAAGAGAAGGGGCTCGAAGAAGTAGCCCGGCATTTCCCGGGCGGCCTCGTCCGAGGCCGCCCCCCGGGCCCCTGACGCGGTAGGCTTCCACCGCGTGGCCCGAATCCCTCCCGGCGACGAGCTGACCCTCGAACGGCGTGGTCGCCTGCTCGACGGCGTGCGCGCTCTCGCCGGCTCCACCGTGCAGAAGCTCTGGTTGCCCTCGGCCGCAGTAGCGGTGCTGCAGCTCCGCGTTCCGGGGCGCACCGCGCTCGCCGTGCTGGATGCGCGGCTCGGATTGGCGGCCGTCGTTGACGAGCGGCCCACTTCGCCCGAATCGGCGCCGCGCTCGCAAGCGACGCTCCGCGCGGCGCTCGAAGGAGCGCGTTTGCAGCTCGCCCGGCTCGAGCATGCACCTGCCGGCGGCGAAATCGCGGCGCGGCTGTGCTTCGAGACCGACTCGGGCCCCAGGGCGCTCGTCGCAGGAGACGGCCCCGCCCTGCTCCTGATCGGTCCGGCCGGGAGCGGCGAGCGCATCGTCTGGGCCGCCGCCGGCGCGGGCGCCGCGCGCAGATCAGGAGCGCCCTACGGCGAGGCGCGGGAGATCCACGCGTCGCCCTCGTCCTCGTCCTCGCCCCCAACCTCCCCGGAAGACGCCGCGCTGCTGCGCGCCGCTTTAGCCGCGGAGGAGTCTTCCGGCCTCGCCCTGCGCCGGCGCGAGCTGGAGAAGCGGCTGCGCGCGCGCGTGCAGCGCTTGCGCCGGACGCTGGCCGCCGTCGAGGAAGACGCCGCTCGCGCGGCGCGGGCGCAGGAGGATCGCAAGCGCGCCGAGCTCCTCGTCCCGCAGCAGTCGCGGGTCCCGCGAGGCGCTCGCGAGGCGCGGGTGCCCGATTGGGGCGACCTCGACGAGCACGGCACCCCGCGGGAAGTGACGCTGCAGCTCGACCCGGCCCTCTCGGCAGCCGAGAACGCGGCGCGCTGGTTCCGCCGTTCGCGGCGGTACGAGGCTGCCGCGGCGCGCATCGCGGCGCGCCGGGCCGAGGTCGAAGTCGAGCTGGACCGCGCCGAGGAGCTGCTCGCGCGCGCGGCGGCAGTTCCCGACGCGGCGGCGCTGCGCGCGGTGGAGTCCGACTCGGGTGCGTTGCTTGCCCGCAGGCCAGCGCGCGCCTCGGGCCGCGCGCAGGGGCCGCGCCTCTCCTACCGCACGTTCCGCTCGGCAAGCGGCGCGCGCATCCTGGTGGGCCGCGGCGCGCGCGACAACGACGAGCTGACGCTGCGGGTCGCGCGCGGCAACGACGTCTGGCTGCACGCCCGAGGTGTGCAAGGGTCGCACGTGGTCATTCCGGATGCAGGGGAAGCGCCGGACGCGCGAACGCTGGGTGACGCGGCACTGCTCGCCGCCCACTTTTCCCGCGCACGCGGGGAGGAAGCGGCCGAAATCTCCTGGACGCGGCGCAAGCACGTGCGCAAGCCGAAGGGGGCCGCTCCGGGATCGGTGATCGCCACCCAGGAACGCACGCTCCGGGTCCGACTCGACGGATCCCGCCTTCTCGCGCTCCTGTCGACCGAGGAATGAATCGACCGCCGCCCTGGAGCGTCATAGAACGGGACAACAGTGAGAAGTCTCCTCCCTTTCCTCGCTTTCTTCGCCGTCGCGCTGCTTCTTTTGGGCGGCATGCACTACTACGTGTGGGCGCGCCTCGTGCGCGATCCGCAGCTGCCGTCCGGCGCCGCGCGGCTCGCGACCTCGCTGATCGCCACCATGGCGCTGGTGCTGCCCGCGACGCTGGTGCTCTCGCGCACCCGGGGTGCGCCGCGGCCGATGGTCTGGGTCGCGTTCCTGTGGATGGGAGTGGTGTTCCTGCTCTCTGCATTCCTCGGCATCGCCGATGCGGGGCGCGCGCTCGCATGGGCCGCGCGCAAGCTGGCCTTGCCCGAGGCGCCGGCCGATCCGGCGCGGCGATTGATCCTCTCGCGTGCCCTGGCAGTCGGAGTGGGCGGCGAGCAGTGCCGCGTCACCCAGCGTTCGCGCGTCCGG
>DATFUN010000240.1:0-9258 GCA_035260805.1 Myxococcales bacterium
GAGCAAGATCATCGTCGGCTACACGCGGGAAGCGGGCGTCCGCAACCTGGAGCGCACCATCGCCGACGTGTGCCGCGCGGTGGCGGTCGACGTGGCCAAGGGCAGTAGCGCCAAGCGGGTGATCACTCCGGAGGAGCTGGAGATCATCCTCGGGCCCGAGAAGTTCTACTCCGAGACGGCGGAGCGCACCGAGGTGCCGGGCGTGGCGACGGGCCTGGCCTGGACGTCGGCCGGCGGCGACCTGCTCTTCATCGAGGCGACGCGCATGGCCGGCAAGGGCGGCATCACGCTCACCGGTCAGCTCGGCGACGTAATGAAGGAATCGGCGCAGGCGGCGCTCAGCTACACGCGCAACAAGGCGGCCAAGCTGGGCATCGACCAGCGCTTCCTGGAGAAGAACGACATCCACATCCACTTCCCGGCCGGCGCCATCCCCAAGGACGGTCCGTCGGCGGGAGTGACCATCTTCACCGCGCTCACCTCGCTGTTGACCGGCATCCGGGTGCGCGGCGACGTGGCGATGACCGGCGAGGCCACGCTGCGAGGCCTGGTGCTGCCGGTGGGCGGCATCAAGGAGAAGGTGCTGGCGGCGCACCGCGCGGGCATCAAGCGGATCATCCTGCCGGAGCGCAACAAGAAGGACCTGCAGGACGTCCCGGAGCAGGCGAAGAAGGAGATGGAGTTCATCTTCGCCCACTCGATGGACGACGTCCTCAAGTCGGCGCTGGAAGAGGATCCCTTCGAGAAGGCGGTGAAGAATCCCCTTCCCCCGGAAGGCCCGCCTCCCCCGGCGGAGACGCCCCAACCCGGGGTCCGCGCTTAGCACCGCGGCCAACGGAGTTGGCCGCGGAATCGCCGGCAGGGCAACCCGCTCCTCAAGGGCCTCCCCTCACCGGGAGGCCTTTTGTTTTTTTGCGCGTTCTTCTTCGCGCTGCGCCCTGTTGGAGATTCCGCGGCCAACTGGCGTTGGCCGCGGTGTTAGTCGGCCCGGCAGACGCGGGACTTGCCTTCCTTCTTGGCGCGGTAGAGGGCGGCGTCGGCGCGGGCGAGCAGCTCCTCGAGCGAAGAGCAGCCTTCGGCGCTGGCCACGCCGATGGAGACGGTGGCGGTCAGGCTCTGGTCGAGCACTTGAAGAGGGTGCTGGGCGAGGCGGCCCAGCAGGCGCTCCGAAGTGATCACCGCCCCGTCGACGGACGTGTCGGGCATCAGCGCGACGAATTCATCCCCGCCGATGCGGGCCGGCAGGTCGCTGGCGCGCAGCGTCGCGCGGAGCAGCGTGCCGATGTGCTGAAGCAAGGCGTCGCCCGCCGCGTGGCCGAAGTTGTCGTTGATGCGCTTGAAGCCGTCCACGTCCAGCGCCGCGCAGGCGAGGGGGTGGCGGTGCCGGCGGTGGCGCACCCACTCGGTGTCGCCCTGGTCGAGGAACGCCCGGCGGTTGAACAGCCCCGTGAGCGAATCGTTCCGCGCCAGCTCGCGCAACCGGCCGGTCATCGCGGCCAGCTGGGCCAGCATCTCCGAGTGCCGCCGCTTCAGCGCCTCCACCTGGTCGGCGAGCCCCTCGGTGACCGGCATCTCGCGGCCGAGCCCCGCCACCAGCGGGCCCTCCAGCTCGAAGAAACGATACAGGGCAGTCACCAGCCGATCGCGGCCCCGGTGGGTCAGCTCGAGCGAGAACGCCTGCGTCGCGTCGCGCTCCAGCCCCAGCGCCTGCTCGAAGCGCGCTCGGGAAGGTTCGTCGAGCGATCGGCCGAACTCCATCCCCGGCTCGACCAGCGCGACCGCCGCGCGCAAGCCCGCGCTCGCACGCACGACCTTGAGCTCGGAATCGAGCACCACGAGCAGGTCGGGGCAGCGCTCGACCAGGATGGAATCCAGACCGTCGATCAAGGAAGAGGAACCTCTGCAGCGAGGATATGGTGGCGATTCCACGCACAAAAGGTGAGTGGATGTGATCCGCGGAAGTACCTGAGACGCTTTGCCTGTGCGATCCCGACCTTGCTTTGCTGGTAACGCTCTAGCACGCCGTCCCTTCCGCGACGTCGTCCGACGCGTTCTTCGTCCGGGAGCGGCGCGCAGGAGCGGCGGCGACCCCGGACCCGGTTGCACCGCCGCCGGCCCCGTGGAATCTCTCCGGCGTGGAACGCAAGGCAGTGCTGGTCACCGGGGCGGCGGGGCTCATCGGGTCCCACCTCTGCGAGGCGTTCGCTCGCGCGGGGTGGGAGGTGCGCGCCGTCGATCGGCCAGGCGCCGACCTGGCCGAGGTGCGCGCGGTGGGCGCTGCGCCGTCCGAGGCCCAGCTCGGCAGCCCCGAAGGGGCTCTGTTCGCCGCCGAGCTGGCCAAAGGCGCCGGGCTGGTGGCGCACGCCGCCTTTCCCGGCGCCGGCCAGAGGGACGAGGCGCTGGCCTCGGCGCGGGCCGCGATGGCGGCCGCGCTCGCCGCCGGCACGCCCCTCCTGCTCCTCTCGAGCTGTACGGTCTACGGGCGCCCGCGCAACCTTCCCTGCGAGGAAGGAGATCCGAAGCTCCCGGTGGACGCGCACGGGATCGCGCGCTGGGCCGTCGAGAGGGAGGCTTTCCTCTGGCGGCGCACGCGCGGCCTCAAGCTGGTCGTTCTCCGCCCCGCCTTGACGTACGGCCCCAGGCAGCGGCGCGGTCTGGCCGCCGCGCTGGTGGTCGCCTCCCTGGCCGCGCACCGGGATCGCGCGCTGTGGCTGCCGCGCCGCGGTCCAGTGGTGCATGCCGTCCACGCCGAGGACGTCGCGCGCGCGGCGCTCCTCCTCGCCGAGCATGAGCACCTCCCCTCGTTCTACGGGCGCGCCTACAACGTCGCCGACGAGGTCCCGCTCCCCCTCGAGGAGCTGGCGCGCGGCGTCTTGCAGGCCGCCGGCGCCCGCGAGGCGGGTCGGCTGCCCTACTCGCCCGCGTCGGCCCGCGCCGGCCTGTGGGTGCTTCGCCACACGCCCTCGTGGGTGTTCTGGAACCGTCTGAACAAGCGCCTCGCGCGCGCCTGGCTACGCGCCTGGGAAGGCCGCCCCCCGGCGGCGCCACCGCGGCTCACCCCCGAGCTGCTCGAGCAGCTCGCCGCCGACCGGTACTACGACACCAGCCGCCTTCGCGCGCTCGGGTTCGTGCCGCGGTGGCCCAGCGCCATCGAGGGCCTCGCCGAGCTGGCCTCGCAGAGCCGCGCACACGGCCTTCTCCCCGCCCCGCATGGCGTGCCCGCGCTGCCCGCCCCGCACGCACCGGAAGTTGACACGGCACGGACCGGACCCTGAGATGGACCCGAATGCCGGAGTCCACGACCGAGCTGGAGCAGAGGGCCGAGCGCGCCGTGCGCCGCGGCGAGCTGCTCGCCGGGCTGCAGCTGTTCGAGGAGCTGATCGCTCGACAGCCGGAAGACGAGCGCGTGCGCCAGCGCATGGAATCGGTGCGCGCGCTGCTGCAGCCGGCCGAGCTTTCCGACCGGCGCCGTTCGGAGCCGGAAGAGGCGGAGCCCCGGCCCGCCGCCGGAACGCTCACCGACGCCGAGCTGGGCGAGCTGCACGCGGGCGCCGGGCGCTTCGTCGAGGCGCTCCGCTGCTACGAGCGCGCGCTGGCGGAATCGCCGGAGAACGAGCTGCTCCAGGAGCGCCTGGAGGAGCTGCGGGAGCTGGCTCCCCCCGGCGACCGGGCCGATCTCGGCTCCGCCGAGCAGCTCCCGGCGCCGTCCGCGCAGCACGGTCCGCCGCGCGCGGCGTCGCGCTCGCACAAGGTCGCGCACGCGAGCTTCGCGCCGCTTCCGGGTGAGCGCCGGCGCGAGGCGCTGCCGCGGGACCCGGTGAAGATGCTGGAGACGCTTCTCGAGCGCGTCCGGGCCGGACGGAGGGCATAGGCGCGGCCTTGATCGCTGGTTGCCCCGCCGCTACAGTGGCAAGGCTGTCGTGCCCCTCTCGCGGGCGCCCGCGAAATTCAAGCGCCGACACGGCCGCTTGCGCTGCGGCTCCGGCGCATTTCGCGCGGGCCCGCTTCAGGAGCGACCGCGACATGGGCGCCCGAGGGAGGGAGTCGTTGCAGCTTGGCCGGTACCGGCTGGATGAGCAGGTCGGCCAGGGCGGGATGGCCGTCGTCTGGCGCGGCTTCGACACCCAGCTCCGGCGCATCGTCGCCGTCAAGGTCCTGCACGCGCACCTGCACGCGCGCGAGGACATCCGGCGCCGCTTCGACCGCGAGGCCCAGGCGGTGGCCCGCCTGCATCACCCGCACATCCTCGACGTCTACGACTTCAGCGGCCTGTCCGCCGAGCCGTCCTACCTGGTCACCGAGTTCATCCGGGGCCGCACGCTGCGCGACTTCGCCGAGGGGAACCCATTCCACCCGCCCGAGCTGGCAGCGGCGTGCCTGCTCCCCATCGCCGAGGCGCTGGAGCACGCGCACGCCGCGGGCGTCGTGCACCGCGACGTGAAGCCCGAGAACGTCATGGTCCGCGAGGACGGGGTGGTGAAGCTGACCGACTTCGGCATCGCCGCCCTGCTCGACCCGAACGAGAAGTTCACCATGACCGGCAGCATCCTCGGATCTCCGGCGCACCTCGCGCCCGAGACGATCGAGGGGAAGCCGGCGGACCCGCGCAGCGACCTCTTCTCCTTCGGGACCATCTTCTACTGGCTCTCCTGCGGCGAGCTGCCTTTCCAGGCGCCCAGCCCGGCGGCGCTCCTCCGCGCCATCCTGGACGGCAAGCTCACCGATCCCCGCGCGGTGCGGCCCGCGGTGAGCGACGGCCAGGCGAAGATCATCTCGCGCTGCCTCGAGCGCGACCCGGCTCGGCGCTACCAGACCGCCGCGGAGCTGCGCCACGAGCTGGAGGCGCTGCTCGCGGACGCGGGCGTGGATCAACCGCTGGAGGTGCTCGCCCGATTCGTCCGCGAGCCGGCCGCGGAGGGACCGCGCGTTCGCGCGCGGCTGGTCGAGCGATGCCTGTCCCGCGGCGAGGAGGAGCTGTCGCACAAGCGGACCTCCGCGGCGCTGGCCGCGTTCGGCCGCGTGCTGGCGCTCGATCCGCAGAACGCGCAGGCGAAGGGGCGCGTCGACCGGATCCGGCGGAGGACCAGGCTGCTCAAGCTCGGGCGGCGGGTGCTGATCGGCATCACCGCCTGCGCGATCGTCGCCGCCGTGTCGGCGCCTGCCATCCGCTTCGCGGAGCGTGTCCAGGCGGCGCGGGTGGAGCGCGAGCGGCAGGAGGCACGGGCCCGGGAGCTGACCGCCGCCTCGGCGACGCCGGCGCTCGGCACCGCTGCGCCGAATCCTCCGCCCACTTCGAAGAAGAGCCAGACGCCGGCGCCCGGTCCGGCCGCCGCCTCTCCCCCGGGCGTCAACGCCCCGGCGCCGCGGACGGCGAATCCGCGCCGCGAGCAGCGCGCCGCCCCGGCGGAGCCCCCCAAGCTGCTGCCGATCGTGCTCGCCCAGAAGGTGCCCGCGCGCGTGATCGTGGACGACGCCGACCTGGGCCAGGATCTGATGATCCATGCCCAGCTCGCTCCGGGCACGCACCGGGTGACCACCCAGCACAAGTGCTGCGCGGACTTCAACACGCAGATCGACGTCCGGCCCAACCGGCAGCGGTACACGCTGGAGACCGGGGCCCCGCGCCCCGCCCAGCTGCGGATCGTGGGCGGCGACCCCGACGCGCAGGTGTGGTACTCGGACGAGAACACGCCGCTCACGCCGCTGGGGCTGGTGCGCGACCTGCGCGGCACACCGGCGCGCATCGCGATGACCGAACCCACCCATCGATTCACGATCACGGTCGGCGCCAAGGCCCTCCAGCGCACCCTGCGGGCGGGCAGCGAGAACGAGATCGACATGGCCGGTGAGCCGTGAGGCGCGCCCTCGCCCTCGCCGCCGCGCTTTCGGCCGTCGCGCCCGCGCGCGCGCAGCAGCAGGAGCGGTCGCAGCAGCAGGTGGAAGCGGAGGACGCGGTCGCCGAGCAGGTCCGGCTGGCGCAGCGCGACTTCGAGTACGGGGATTACACCAAGGTCGCGCAGCGCCTCACCGGCCTGGTCGAGGTGGGGCGCTTCCAGACGCCCGAGCTGCGCGCCCGCGCCTACACGCTCCTGGGCGAGGCCCTCCTGCTGCAGAGCCCGCCTCGCGTGGCCGAAGCGCACCGCGCCTTCCTGGAATTGTTGTTCCTCGACCCGGACACCGAGCTGGATCCGTTCTACGTGCCGCCGCGGGTGATCGAGTTCTTCGAGCGCGAGAAGAAGGAGCTGGAGCCGCAGATCGCTCCGCTGCGCGCGCAGAGGCGCGCGGAAAAGGAAGTGCGGCGCAAGGCGCTCGAGGAGGAGGCGCAGCGGCGGCGCGAGGAGGAGGCCAAGCGGCGCATCGACGCCATCCGGCCCAACGTCGAGCGCACCGTGGTGCAGCACGAGTTCTGGGTCTCCCTGCTGCCCTTCGGCCTTGGCCAGCTGCAGAACGGCGACAAGACGCTGGGCTACACCTTGGCCACGCTGGAGGTGATCTTCGGCGCGGCGAGCGCGGGCAGCGCGCTGCTCATCGAGACGCTGCGCGATCAGAACACACAGAAGTTCGGGTCGGGCGACTTTCAGATCGCGCACCGCCTGCAGATCGTGAAGTGGGTCGGAGCGGCCGCCTTCTACTCGCTCTGGGCGTTCGGGGCCATCCACGCCGCGGTGAACTACAAGCCGCAGACCGTCGTGAAGGACGAGCTCCTGGTGCGCCCCGCGCCCGGATCGAGCGCCTCCCCCGTGATGCCGGTTCCCGAGCCGCCCGAACGGGGGCCGCGCAACGCGGCGCCGCCCGCCCCGCCGCCTGCCCCGACTCCTCCGCGCAGCCACTTCACGGCGCCGGCGGGACCCGTTCCCGTCTGGCTGCACCTGCCGCGCGTCGCCGCCCTGGACGAGCGCTGATGGCCTCGCTCGTCGTCCAGTTGCCCGGCGCGGCTCCGGCCTCGGTGCCCCTGGTGAAAGCGCTCACCACCGTCGGCTCCGGGTCGGACAGCGACGTGCGCGTCGACGAGGTCCGCGGCGTGGTCGCCATCCAGTTCGACGGGTCGGGCTACGTGGCCACCGCACTGGAGGGAGCGCCGCTTTCGGTCAACGGCAAGAAGCGCGATCGCGCGCCGCTGTCCGACGGGGACACGCTGCAGCTGGGACGCACGCGCCTGCAATTCCACGCCGAAGGCCGCCCCGCGCCGAGCATTCCGCCGCCCCCGGCGCAGCGGATCGACGCCGCGGCGCTCGCCGTGCAGCGGCTGGCGGAGTTCACGCAGTCGCTCGCCCGCGACGCGGGCACCGGCGTGGCGCTGTCCACCCTGCTCGACGCGATCGTGGAGGTGGTGCAGGCGGACAAGGGGTTCATCATCGTGGTGGAAGACGGTGCGCCTCGCGTGGAAGTGGCGCGCAACTTCCAGCGCCAGGACATCCAGGACGCGGTGCAGCGCCTCTCCGACTCGATCGTGGAGCGCGTGCTGCAGACGCGCCAGCCCGTCATCGTCAGCGACGCCTTGAACGACGCGCAGTTCAATGCCAGCGCCAGCGTGGTGAACCTCAAGCTGTCCAGCGTGATGTGCGTGCCGCTCGTCCGGCGCGGGGAGCTGTACGGCGCCGTCTACGTGGGCAACGACCGCATCGCCAACCTGTTCACCGAGCGCGAGCTCTTGCTGATGACCTCTTTCTGTGCCACCGCCGCGCTGCTGCTCGAGCGCGCGCTCGAGCTGGACGAGCTGCGCACCCAGAAGCGCGAGCTGGAGAGCCGCCTCGAGGAGCAGACCTACGGCGACATCATCGGCGCCTGCGACGCGATGCGCGACATCTTCCGCAAGGTCGACAAGGTGGCGGGCGCCAACATCGACGTGCTCGTCACCGGAGAGTCGGGCACGGGGAAGGAGCTGATCGCTCGCGAGCTGCACCGGCGCTCGCCGCGCAAGGCGGGGCCCTTCGTCGCCATCAACTGCGGCGCGATCCCCGAAAATCTTTTGGAGAGCGAGCTCTTCGGCCACTCCAAGGGCGCTTTCACCGGCGCGGTTGCGGCACGGGCGGGCAAGTTCCAGGCGGCGAACGGAGGCACGCTCTTCCTCGACGAGATCGGCGAGATGCCGCAGACCCTGCAAGTCAAGCTCCTGCGCGCGCTGCAGGACCGGCAGGTGACCCGGGTGGGCGAGAACCGGCCCGAGCCGGTGGACATCCGCATCGTCTCGGCCACCAACAAGGACCTCGACGAGGAGATGAAGGCGGGCCGCTTCCGCGAGGACGTCTACTACCGGATCAACGTGGTGCACCTGCACCTGCCGCCCTTGCGCGAGCGCGGCGACGACGCGGTGACGCTCGCCAAGTACTTCCTCTCGCGCGCCACTCGCGAGCTGGGCAGCAAGGTCAAGGGGTTCGGTACCCAGGCGCTGATCGCCATCCAGCGCTACCGCTGGCCGGGCAACATCCGGCAGCTGGAGAACCGCATCAAGAAGGCGGTGGTGCTCGCGGACAAGCCGCTGATCACGCCGGACGACCTGGAGCTGCGGGCGGAGCAGCTGGACCCCATCCTGCCGCTCGCGCAAGCCCGGGACGAATGGCAGAAGCGCTACATCAACGAGGTGCTGGAGCGGAACGGGGGCAACCGCACCAAGACGGCGAAGGACCTGGGGGTCGATCCGCGCACCATCTTCCGACACCTGGAGCGGATGGAGGCGGAAAGGCGCGGAGAGGCGCTTCCCCCCGACCCCCTGGACTCGGAAGGATGACATCCGTGTCGTGCCCCCGCCGCGGGCGGGCGGCCCTCCCTTCAGGCAAATCGTTGGATTTCGCGGCGATCCGTCCTGGCTCGCCGCTTGCTCCAAGAAGGGTCGCTCGCATTTGTGTGCCCGCGATCCTCCTCGTCCTTGCCCAGGGATGCCTGATGCCTCAGTCGGTCGATCCGGCAAATACCCGCCCGCACACGATCCCGCGCGTGGACCTGACCAAGCTGCCCAACTACTTGCTGCAGCCGGCGCTGACCCTCGATCCGCAGGAGAAGGCGGACGTGACCTCGAATCCACCCTGCCACTGCCAGCTCGACGTGGGCATCTCGGCGATCATCGCCGACGACCCCACCGTCGACGTCGACGTGCGGGTCTTCGTCGACT
This sequence comes from Myxococcales bacterium, assembly GCA_035260805.1. Taxonomy (GTDB): domain Bacteria; phylum Myxococcota; class Myxococcia; order Myxococcales; family 40CM-4-68-19; genus VBKO01. The sequence goes on from DATFUN010000240.1 coordinate 9,110, forward strand.
ACGACGTGAACGTCCCGCGCTCGCAGCCGCCGGTCTCCACCCTGCGCTTGCCGGGATCGTTCACGGTGTCGGACACGACGCGCTTCCTGTCGGCGCCGATCCCGTTCGATTCCTCGCGGCTCGGCGGGCCCGGCCTCCACGTCGTCGAG
>DATFUN010000241.1:0-5779 GCA_035260805.1 Myxococcales bacterium
AAGATCGAGCCCGCCGACCCGCGTGCGCTTCCGGCCCTCACCTACCAGCGAGAAATCACCGTCTGGCTGAACGGAGAACCGGTGCGCGCGCTCCACGTCCCCCCGGGCCACACCGACGGCGACACCGTGGTGTTCTTCACCAGGAGCAACGTGGTGCACATGGGGGACGACTTCGTCACCTACGGCTTCCCCTTCGTCGACCTGGAGAGCGGGGGCAGCGTGCGCGGGATGATCGCCGCGATCGACGAGCTGCTCCCGCAGATCCCTGCCGATGCGAAGATCATTCCCGGGCACGGGCCAGTGTCGACGGTGGCGGATCTCAAGAAGTTCCGCAACCGGCTCGACGAGATCGTCGCGCTGGTCGCGCGCGGGCTCAAGAGCGGCAAGACCGTCGAGCAGATGCAGAAGGAGAAGCTGCTCGCGCCTTACGCCGACTGGGAAGGCGGATTCCTCAAGGCCGACCAGTTCATCTCCATGGTCGCGACCGACTTGGGGCAGCAGCGGAAGTGAGCCCGGTCAGGCGAATCGATGACTAGCCCAGCGTGGGAGGAGTCGGCTCGGTGATGGGGCCCAGCTTGCGGAATTTCCGGTAACGGTCTTCGACGATCTGATCGGGACCGAGCACCCGCAGCTCGCGCAGGTGCCGGCGGAGCGCGTTGCGGAGGTTCTCCGCGGTGGCGTCCGGGTCGCGGTGCGCTCCGCCTGCGGACTCCTCGACCAGCTCGTCGACGATCCCCAGCTCGTAGGCGTCGCGGGCGGTCAGCTTGAGCGCCTCGGCCGCCTTCTGGCCCTTGCTGGAATCGCGGTAGAGGATGGCCGCGCACGACTCGGGCGAGATCACCGAGTACCAGCTGTATTGCAGCATGAGGAGCCGGTTGCAGACGCCGATGGCCAGCGCGCCGCCCGAGCCGCCCTCGCCGATGACGACGGAGATCGAGGGAACCTGCAGGGCCGCCATCTGCTCCAGGCAGACGGCGATCGCCTCGGCCTGCCCGCGCTCCTCGGCATCGATGCCCGGGTAGGCGCCGGGCGTATCGATGAACGCGATCACCGGCCGGTCGAAGCGCTCGGCGAGCTTCATCAGGCGCAGCGCCTTCCGATATCCCTCCGGGCGCGGCATCCCGAAGCTGCGCAGCAGGTTCTCCTTCGTCGATCTGCCCTTCTGCTGCCCGAGGAGCAACACCGGCTCGCCATCGAAGCGCGCCAGGCCCGCGACCAGCGCCTGGTCGTCGGCGAAGGACCGGTCGCCGTGCAGCTCGATCCAATCGGTGAAGAGCCGCTGCACGTAGTCGAGCATGTACGGCCGGTTCGGGTGGCGGGACAGCTGCACCACCTGCCAGCGGGTCAGCTCGGCGAAGATCTCCTGCTGCAGCTTGCCGCAGCGCCTCTCCAGGCGGCGGATCTCGCCGTCCAGCGCATCTGCGTCGCCGGAGGCGGTGCCGGTCGCGGCGTGGCGCTTCAGCTCGGCGAGCTTCTGCTCCAGCTCGAGCAGGGGCTTCTCGAACTCCAATGCGAAGGTGCTCATCGTCTCGAGGCGCCCTCGTACCATTGCGCCACCCCGGCGCAAAGCCGCGCCGCGTCGGGCGGCCACGCGGCGGCAGTCGCGCCGTACTCCTTGGTGAACCAGGTCCGCTGCCGCTTCGCGTACTGGCGCGTGCGGGCGGCGACGCGCTCCTCCGCCTCGGCCCGTGTGCAGCGGCCGGCGAGCACGTCCGCCATTTCCCCATACCCGATGATCTTGAGGGCCCTGTGCGCGCCGGGGATGCGCTCGCAGCGGTCGAGCAACCAGCGGGCCTCCCGCTCGAGAGCGCCCGACTCGAACAGCGTCCGCGTGCGCCGGGCGATGCGCTCTTGCAGGAGCTCGCGCGGCGGCTCCAGGCGCACGATGCGCGCGGGATAGCGCTCCTCGGCGAAGGAGTGCTCTCGCTGCAGCTCGGACAACCGGCGCCCGGAAAGCGCGTGCACCTCGAGCGCGCGCTCGATGCGGACGCGGTCGTTGGGGCGGATCGCGCGCGCCGCCTCGGGATCGACCGTGGCGAGCCGGGCGTGCAGGGCCGCGAGGCCGTGGACCTCCAGCTCGCCGCGAAAGCGTGCGCGGAATTCCCCCGAGGCGCCGGGCGCGTCGAGCAGGCCGCGCAGGAGCGCGCGGATCCACAAGCCCGTTCCACCGGCCACGATCACGCGCTTGCCGCGCCGGGCGATCTCGGCGATGGCCGCGTCGGCCAGCTGCACGAACCGGGCGGCATCGAGCTGTTCCTCCGGGTCCGCGACGTCCAGGAGATGGTGCGGCGCGCCGGATCGCTCCTCGGCCGTGGGTTTGGCGGTCCCCGCGTCGAGCCCCCGGTAGCACTGTTGCGAATCGGCGGAGACGATCTCGGCGGACAGCTCGCGGGCAAGCGCGCAGGCCAGCGAGGTCTTCCCCGACGCGGTCGGTCCGACCACCACCAACAGCGGCGTGCTCACCCCGGCTCCGCGCCGGACGGCTGCGCCTGCGGGCCGCCGCGAGCTGCGAGGAGGCGGACCTCGCTCTCCCGCCCGACCCGCAGACCGTCGCCTTTCCGCCCGACGCCGCCCAGCCTGACCAGGTCGCCGCGCTCGAGCTGATCGAAGTCCGCATTGCCCGGCGAGACATCGCGATCGAGGCGCGCCACCGGCACCCTGCCCTGGTCGCTGCAGACGAACAGCCGCTTCTTCCCCTTCTCCGGCCGCGGGACGCCCACCACGCGCCAGACGTCCCGCGGGGGTTGCGCGACCTTCCGGGTCAGCACCAGCGGAGCGTACGCGAGCGCCTCGTCCGAGCGCAGGCCGAGCTCCGCGGCGAGCTGCGCCACGTGCGCCGGGGCTTCCCACCGGTGCAGCGCGGTGCACCAGTCGCGCGGGTTCTCCAGCGCGGGGCAAGGCCGTTGCGTGAGGCAAGGCGCCGCCGCTAACCACCGGCCACTCCGGAGCAGCTCGTCACGCAGCTCGAGCAGTGCGCGACCCGTTTCCCGGAGCGCCGGCTCGACCAGCAGCACCGCGCCGCCCTCGGCGAGAGGCAATCCGTCGATCAGCGCCGCGCGAGAGCCGGCGGGAAGCTCGGACAAGGCGTTCGCCACCACCACCAGGTCCAGCTCGCCGTCCATCGGGGGCACGCCCCGATCGAGCCCGGCCTGCCTGGTGGCGACGGCGCCATTGGAGAGGGAGCGCGCCTCCGCGAGGGCCCCCGCGCTCGCGTCGATCGCCAGGGCGGAGCCGCCGAGCGCGTCGAGCAGCGCCAGCGCCGCGGGCGCGGGGCCCGATCCCAGGTCGAGCATGCGCGGCCGCGCGGGCACCGCGGAGAACGTCCCCGCAGAGCGGGCCAGCGCGAGGACCGCCTGCACCTTCGCGTACGTCTGCGGCCACCACCACAGCAGATACGCTCCGAGGTGGGCCGGGTCGTCGTAGGTGCTGGACCGCGCCAGCGCGCGGCGGCCTACCAGACCTTCGTGCAGGGCAGAGGCTGCCTGCGCGGCGCGGCGCAGCTCGCCCGCCGCGAGCCGATCGGCAGGTCCACGCGGAAGGCCGAGCAAGGTGCGCGCCCGGCTGAGCAGAGCGGGCACGCGGTCGATCAGCGCGGTCACGGAGCGGGAGGATAACCCGCCGCCCCACCGGGATGGGGGGCCCGGATGCCGAGCTCGCGCAGGGCCGCGCGGAAATCCGCGGGGAGCGGAGCAGCGCAGCGCACCGGAGCCCCGGTCACCGGGTGCGCGAACCCCAGCACCGCAGCGTGGAGCGCCTGCCTGCCGATCGCCGATGCCGCGCGGCTCGCCGGCGAGTCGGGGCGGAGCCGCGCCTCGCGCTTGCGCCCACCGTAGAGCGCGTCGCCGAGCAGCGGGAACCCGGCGTCGGCGAAGTGGGCGCGGATCTGGTGGGTCCGCCCGGTGAGCAGCTCCACCAGGGCCAGCGCGGCGCCCCCGCCCCGCCCCAGCACGCGGAAGCGCGTCACCGCGCGCCTGCCCTCGCGCACGCGCGAGCTGAACCGCTTGCGATCCACCGGGTGCCGGCCATGCAGGGTGTCGAACTCGCCCGCCTCCTTTGGCTCGCCGTGGACGATGGCCAGGTAGAGCTTCTCGACGTCCCTGGACTTGAACTGCGCCTGCAGACCGCGCAGAGCGATCTCCGTCTTGGCGACCACCAGGCAGCCCGACGTTTCCTTGTCGAGCCGGTGCACGATCCCCGGTCGCAGCTCGCCTCCGATTCCGGCGAGCCCGGGGACTTGGTGCAACAAGCCGTGGACCACGGTGCCCGAATCGATTCCGGCTCCGGGATGGACCGCCACCCCGGCGGGCTTGTCGATCACCACCAGGTCGCCATCCTGGTACAGCACCGGCAGCCGCAGGTCCTCGGGCACCAGCGCGGTCGGCCGCGGGTCCGGGACGCTCACCTCGATCTGCACCCCGGCGCGAGGCCGCAGCGAAGCCTTGGCCGCTGCCCCCCCGACGAGCACCGCGCCTGCGTCGATGAGCTGCCGCAGCCGCGAGCGCGACAGGTCGGGCAGGCGGGCGGCGAGGAGCTGGTCGAGGCGCATCCCCGCCTCGCCTGCCTCGACCCGCACCACGACGTGTTCCATTCAGGTCCGCATCACCTAAAAGCGCCACGAAAAAGCGCAGCGTCGCCGAATACCGCGGCGGCTGGGTCACCAGATCTTCGACTTGATGTGGCCCTTGCGCGCGAGGATCACGTCCACCACCGCCCGCTCGAAGAAGTTCGTGCTGGCGTACAGCCGGGGATCCACGCGGCTCTCGTAGTGCGCGCGGCCTTCCTCGATCTCGTCGGCCAGCACGGTGAAGAAGGTGTCGTTCTCGATGCCTTCCTTGATCTTCGCCTCGTTGTAGAGGGAGAGGTCGGAGGCGATGGCGCGCGCCAGCCGGTTGGCTGCCTCCGGCGCCTCGATCAACGTGGCCATGGCGGGAATCTACCGCAGGGTATGGCCACGGTCACGAAACGGTCGGCGCGGGCGCACCTTGCCCTACTCGGAAGCCAGCTCGACGTTCCAGTACGCCAGATCGGCGGTGTTCAAGAACGGCAGCCACTGCGAATAGAAGCGGCCGGTCCGGGGCGGCCCGCGGAAGAAGGGGGTCCATCTCGGCCGCGCCGGCGGGCGGAGCAGCTTCATGTGCGCCTCCTCGGGCGTCCGGCCTCCCTTCTTGAGGTTGCAGGGGACGCAGCTACAGACGACGTTCTCCCAGGAGGTGAGCCCTCCGCGGCTGCGCGGAACGATGTGATCGAGGTTCAGCTCGGCGCGCTGCGGCGTCCGCCCGCAGTACTGGCAGGTGTTGCGGTCGCGCGCATAGATGTTCAACCGCGAGAAGCGCACCTTCGCGCGCGGCAGATGGTCGTATGCCTGCAGCAGGATCACGCGCGGGACGCGCAGCCGCCGCGAGGAGGTCCCGATCGATTCCTCGTGGATGGCGACCGCCAGCTCCGCCCACGACTCGAAATCGAACGTCTGGTACTGCTCGTCGACCGCCTTCGCGGCGCCCCGGTACAAAAGGATGATCGCCCGTCGCACGCTGGTGACGTGCACAGGCTGGTACAGGCGGTTGAGGACCAGCACGCTCGTCGAGAGCACTCACACCTCCGTTCCGTCGGACGCACAGGCGCCCGAAGGATGACGCCCCAGTCTATCGCTTGCCGGGGGTCGTTCGCCTGCCCGCCCGGCTGCTCTTGCGACCGCGGCCCCTAGCTCTCCTACATCGGCCGTGCAGCGCACGTCGAGCACCACCCGCCCGTCGCGAAGCAGCGCGATCACCGGCGGGTC
>DATFUN010000242.1:0-2675 GCA_035260805.1 Myxococcales bacterium
CGCCGCATGCTGGAAGGTGGCGCCCGCCTCGAGCAGGTTGGCCACCGCGCCGGGCAGCAAGGCCGCGGCGGCGACCGGCGGCACCGCCCGCCCCTCCGAGCGGCCGCGCAGGAACCAGGAGAGCCCGAACAGCGCCAGGCAGAGCAGGCCCAGCTGCAAGGGCGGCTCGATCAGCGCGCCCGCGACGCGCTTCACCAGGTAGACGCGCTCGGCGCTCCGGGTGTTGTCTTCCACCTGCCGATCGCTGGAGCTCTGCAGCTCGCCCGCCTTCTCCATCGCCCGCAGGGTGGCGTCCTTCGCGTCCACCCGCAGCACGCCCGCGCCCGCCGAGAGCAGCGCGCAGAAGAGCGCGACGAGCAGCGGTCCGCGCACCCCGCCGGTGCGCGCGACGCGCTCCATGCCGGCGTCGGGCGCGACCAGCGCGACCGCCGCCGCAGGAATGCGAAAGCGCGGTTGCACTTCCGCCGTCTGTGCCTCGCTCACACACACTCCTCGAAACTGGCCGGGTCGGCCGCTCCTACGGCGAAAACCGGTGCGTATTTCGTGCCGGTCGCCGCTGCCGGCGGCGGCCCGTACTTTTTCATCGCGCAGGCATCAGCGCCCGACGAACAGGCAGTGGCTTCTCCGAAACCCTGGAGGTAGGATGGCTCGCGATGCGCCGGCTCCTGCCGCCCCAGCATGTCGTCGGTCTCCTCGTCGCCGGGCTCCTCTGCCTGATGGCCGCGGGCGTGGCCACCATGGCGAAGTACGGGCCGAAGCGGCGGCACGTCTACGCCGCCTTGCAGCAGGAACATCGTTAGACGCCCATCGACTGCCGCGTGCGGCAAAAGCGCGCAAGCGAGTCCGGTTACTTTCCCTCCGCGCCGTGCTCGGGCCGTGCCTCGGGCTCCTCTTCGCCTTCCTTGCCGGCGTCTTGCACCTTGCCTGCCAGGCGGGCGATGAGGGCCTCCGGGAGGACGCGAACCCCGGAGAGCACCGAGACCGCTTCCTCGAGCCTTCGGGCGAACCCGCGGGCGGCGCGGCCGCGGTCGACCTTCATCCCCCCGCGCTCCAGCTCCTCGAGCAGCGGACGGGCGCCCAGCACCGCGCGGGTCGCGGTCGAGACCAGCCGCTTGCGCACCCCCCACACGGAGGTGTTGGTCAATTCGCCCAGGACGTCGCCGGCCAGCCGCCGGGCCTCCGCGCTGCGCTGCGGGTCGTTTTCGCGCATCCGTTCGAGCATGAGGTGCAGGCCGGGATAGGTCAGCGTGCGGTGCAGCAGGTCCTCGATCTCCGGCAAGACCGATTCCCGCACGAGGACGTCCACGGAAGCGTCCTGCGGACCGGCATCGCCGCCGAACAAGCGGGCCAGCGCGTAGATCCCGTCGGGTGGGTTCCGCTGCGCCGCTGTAGGGAAGCGTTCGCGGAAGAAGAGGAGCTGCTCCATCCAGCCCATCGCGCGGGCCGAGCGGAGCCGGAACTGCTCGAGCGCGCCGCGGGGAACGCGCAAGAACCCGTCGGGGTCCACCGCCGCCTTCTCGTTGCGCAGCACGGTGGGCACGGGCAGCTGCGTCACCGCGGCGTGTTCCACCTCGACGAGGAAGCAGAGCGCCGACCACGTCGCCTCCTGCGTCGGGGCCGGCGCCTCGAGCGCCCAGCGGGCGAGCAGCTCGGGGGGTGCTCGTACGTCGCGCATGTCGTCGGACGGTCGCCGCAATCCTCGCCTCCAGGAAATCTGCGGGGCGATTGTACAGGGTCGCCGATCATCCGCCACTCGAGGTCCGCTGTGCCGTTCAACGTGGCGGACTCGCTGGCAGGCGCGGGCGGCAGCCTGTAGGCTCCCGCTCCACATGCTGCTCTCGCGCGAGGAGATGACCTTCGACTGGCGCTCTGCCCGCCTCCACCCGGCCCGCGACCGCGCGCTTCTCGGCTGGGTGATGAACCAGTTCCTCTACGGCGAGGTGAGCGGCATCCAGTGCGGCCACTGGCTGTACGCCGCTCCCGACCTGGAGGCGGCGCGCTTCTTCGCGCGCCAGGCGGTCGAGGAGTTCCAGCACGTCGACAATTTCCTCCGCATCCTCGACCTGCTCGGCGAGAAGCCGGCGGCGCCCCACCCGCTGGTGCGGTTCCTCAGCACCGGGATGATGCCCGCCACCTTCGAGGAGCACGTCTGCCTGGAGATGGCCATGGGCGAGGGGTTCGTGCTCCTCGCCTTGTACGGCGTGATCGACACCATCGATCACGAGGGCATCCGCGACATCCTGCTGCGCGCGGTCCGGCAGGAGGAGCGCCATGTCGACTTCGGGGAGCGCCGCACGGCGCTCGCCTTGCGCGGCCGGCCCGCGCTCCGGCGCAGGCTGCTCGGCCTTGCGCTGGTGTCGAGCTGGGCGGTGCGGCGGCTGGGCCGCTTCCTGCAACGCAAGCTGCCGCGCGATCATCCCGTGCTGGCGCGACTTCCGGAGTTCCTCGAGTTCGCGCTCGACTGCGGGCAGCTCCGCCTGCGCCGGATGGGCATCGTCGAAGGGGCGGTGGGCGATCTGTCCGGCTGGCGCAAGGCGGGCGCCATCGCCGCGGCCTATGGCGCCGGCATCGCCGCCCTGCCCCTGCGCCTGCTGCCGCGCCGCCGCCTGACCGACACGTACCTGCGGGACCCCGCGGTGGTGCGGGCCGACGAGGAGCAGTCCCGCGGAGACGGG
>DATFUN010000243.1:0-4771 GCA_035260805.1 Myxococcales bacterium
CGACGCCGCCGGGCGGGTCGAACCGCGCGTCCTCGCGGGGAGAGAGGTCGCGCAAGAGCCCCAGCCAGAGGTCCTCCAGCGCGCCGGCGGTCATCGCGGCCCGCCACAGGTTCGGGCGCGGCGCAACCGCGGGAAGGAAGCGGACCTCGTCCGGGGCGGGCTCGCCTGCCTCGCGCGGAGCGGGGACCTCGAGCACGCAGCTCGCCGGGACCACGTTGGCTGAAGTCCCACCGGACGTGGAGAGGAGGGGCGTGCCGGAGCGCGCCCAAGAAAGGGCGCGGCGGATGGCGTTCGTCCCCAGGTGCGGCGTGGAGCTGTGCGCCGCCTTTCCCGCGAACGAGAGGCGCTCCACGCCGGGGCCGGCAGAGGAGACCACGCGCGCTTTCGCATCGGTCACCGTGCAGCGGACCACCGCGTACCCTTTGTGGGCGGTGATCAGCTGAAGCTCGCTCGGCTCGCCGCAGAGGACGAATCGGGGGCGGATCTCCTGGAATGCCGCGCTCGCCGCAAATCTGATGGCGCCGCGCAGCCCGATCTCCTCGCCGCAGGTGCCGAGCAGCCAGAACGGACGCGCGAGCTTCTTGCCTCGAAGCCGCCGGGCCGCCTCGATCTTGCAGAGGGCATCGAGCTTCACGTCGGCGCAGCCGAGCCCGAACAGCGTCCCTTCCTTGGCGGTCAGCGCCCACGGGTCGCCGCCCGTCTCCGTCCAGCGTTCCGCGGGCCCCGCGGGGACGGTGTCCAGATGGGTGACCAGCAGCACGCCGCCGGCGGCGGCAACGCGCGACGGGCCTTTCGCCTCGCTTCCGGACCCTCCTGGACCAGCGAGCAGGTTGACCTCCCCTGGCTCGTCCTCCAGCGGCCGGGCAGCGAGGCCAGCCGCCTCGTACAGCGGGGTGAGCAGGCTGGCGGCCGCTCGCGTTCCCCGGCCCGGCGAGGTGTCGGCGCGGATCAAGGCGCGCGCCGATTCGAGGAAGCCCGAGGGAAGAGGCATCGGAAAGGCGCTTCCTGTCACGCAAGCGACCTCCGGTCAAATGGCGCGCCGGCGGGACTCGCGCTCCGCGCGCCAAAGCGCTAGCTTCCGGTCCCCCTGATCGGAAGGAGAGGCACATGGAGACGAAGCCGACGCCGTTCCTCAGCGACATCCAGGAGATCCGGCGCCGCGCGCGCGAGCACGTCGAGAAGGGCGCGGTCACGCCTGACTACAAGGCAGATCTCCAGACGGCGCTCAAGCTCCTCAACGAGGCGCTCGCCACCGAGATCGTCTGCACGCTCCGGTACCGGCGCCACTACTACATGGCCTCGGGAATCCACCGCGAGGGCGTCGCCGATGAGTTCAAGGAGCACGCGGACGACGAGCAGCAGCACGCCAATCAGATCGCCGAGCGGATCCGGCAGCTCGGCGGCGCACCGAACTTCAATCCCGAGGGCCTGCTCACGCGCAGCCACGCGCAGTACACCGAGGGAGACTCCCTGGTCGACATGATCAAGGAGGACCTCATCGCCGAGCGGATCGCCGTCGAGTCGTACACGGAGATCGTCCGCTGGTTCGGCGACCGGGATCCGACCTCGCGCCGCATGATGGAGGAGATCCTCGCCAAGGAAGAGGAGCACGCCGACGACATGGCCACGCTCCTCGAGACGCTCGATCCGCGGCAGCCCGGCAACGGCGCCGGAGAGGTGCATTGAGAGAAGCCCTCGCATGCGCGCCGTGGTGCAGCGGGTGAGCGAGGCGAGCGTGCTGGTGGACGGGAAGGTGGCGGGCAGCATCGGCGCCGGCCTCTGCGTCCTCGTGGGTGTCGCGCAGGGCGACACGGCCACCGATGCGGAGTGGATGTCCGCCAAGGCCGTCGAGCTGCGCATCTTCGAGGACGCGGACGGCAAGATGAACCGATCGCTGCTCGACACGGGAGGCGAGCTGTTGGCCGTCTCCCAGTTCACGCTCCTCGGAGATGCCCAGAAGGGTCGCCGGCCGGCGTTCACTAGCGCGGCGCCCCCGGGTGAGGCCGAGCCGCTCTACCGCAAGTTCTGCGAGCTGTGCCGCGAGCGCGGCGTCCGCGTGGCGGAAGGCGTATTCCGGGCGACCATGCAGGTGCGCATCGTCAACGAAGGCCCGGTCACGCTGCTGCTCGACAGCCGCAAGCCGTAGAGGCCGAACATGGACGACTGCATCTTCTGCAACATCGCGCAAGGCAAGATCCCCGCGAAGCGCCTCGCCGAGGACGCGGAAGTGCTGGCGTTTCCGGACATCGAGCCGCAGGCGCCGGTGCACGTGCTGGTGATCCCCAAGAAGCACGTCCCCTCGCTGCACGACGTGCAGGACTGGTCGCTGGTAGGCCGGATGCACGCGTTGGCGCTGAAGGTGGCCCGGGACCAGGGGATCGCCGACAGCGGCTTCCGCGTGCTGATCAACACCGGCGCCGACGGGGTCCAGACCGTGGGGCACGTGCACCTGCACCTCCTGGGCGGCCGCACCATGCTCTGGCCGCCCGGCTAGAGTGCATGCCATGATGTCCGCGCCATGAAAGAGCGTAGAGCCGCCCGATACGGCGCCGACAAGGTCATCCGGGGTACGGGCGGGCGGGCGAACGAGGGGCCCGGCGCATCGCTCTGTTGACCGAGCGCGGCCTTTCCTCTAGGTACGCAGCCAAGCACTCATGCCTCGAGACAGCGCGCACGACGCCCCGACGGAGCCCACGCACGTCGAGCGCAAGCTTCCACCCGAGATCCCCGACGACCGCCTCGACCCCGACGCGGTCAAGGTCGTCCGGCGGCTGCGCCGCGCCGGGTTCACCGCCTACCTGGTGGGCGGGTGCGTCCGCGACCTGCTCCTGGGCATGCGCCCCAAGGACTTCGACGTCGCCACCAGCGCGCACCCGAACCAGGTCAAGGAGACGTTCCGCAACTCGCGCCTGATCGGGCGGCGCTTCCGCCTCGCGCACGTGTTCTTCCGGGGCGGGAAGATCATCGAGGTCTCCACCTTCCGCAAAAGCCCCCTCGACGAGCTGGCCGACCTGCCGCAGGACCTGCTCATCCGGCACGACAACGTGTTCGGGAACGCGGAGGAGGACGCCCGGCGGCGCGACTTCACCATCAATGCCCTCTTCTACGACGTGGACGAGGGACGGGTGGTCGACCACGTGGCCGGCAAGGCCGATCTCGCCAACCGGCTGGTGCACACCATCGGGAATCCAGACGTACGCATGCGCGAGGACCCGGTGCGCATCCTGCGCGCGATCCGCTTCGCCGCCAAGTGCGGGCTGCGCATCGAGCCCGGCACCCTGGAGGCGATGAGGAAGCACGTGGCGGAGATTTCGCGCTGCGCTCCGCCGCGGGTGCTGGAGGAGCTCTTGAAGCTCTTGCGCAGCGGGGCTTCGCGGCGGTGCCTGGAGCTCTTGCGCGACGTCGGCGCCCTCCGCGTGCTGCTCCCGCCCGTCGCCGAGCACCTCGAGCGGCGTGGCCCCGCCGAGGCGGAGCGGCACCTGCGCGCGCTGGACGCGCTCGACGGGCACGTTCGCGTGGGCGAGATCCCCTCCGACGCGGTGCTCTTGGCGACGCTCCTGGCGCCGCTGCCGCGCGGGAAGGGACCGCGCGGACCCATCCCGCGCCCGGGCCGCCTCCAGGATCCCGCGTTCCAGGCGCCTGCCCTGGGCGAGGCCGTCGCCGAAACGCCCGAGCCCGCCGAGGAGTCCGACGAGCTGGACGAGGAGCTGTCGGAGATCTCGCGCGAGCTGGACGACGCGGGCGACGGAGATCCGGCCCACGCGCCGCTGCCCGAAGGCGCGCTCCGGGCCGAGGAAGCGCACGACGACCGCATCGAGCCCACCGTGCCGGGCGCCCTGGAGGTGGCCGGCGCGCAGCCCGAGCCGTGGTCCTTGCCCCAGGACGTGGTCGCGCCGGAGATCGTGCTGGCGGAGATGGTGCGAACCGCCCGTCTGCCCCGGCGGATCGCCGAGCGCGCCCGGCTGATCCTCGCCGCCCAGCCGCTGCTCTCCGGCGAGCGGAAGAAGCGCCGCTTCTCCCCCCAGGCGTTCGTGCGGCAGAGCATCTTCCCCGAGGCGCTCGCGGTCTTCGAGCTCTCGGTCGCCGCCACCGGCCGCGGCGCGGACCAGCTCCAGAAATGGCAGTCCGTCTTCGCGGGACAGGACTTCTCCCAGCTGGAGCCCGACCCGGATCACCGCCGCCCCGGCCGCTCCCCGGCCGCCTCCCCTGGCCAGCCGCGCCGCCGGCGCCGCCGCGGCGGCCGCACGCGCTCCCACCGCCCCTCCCCCAAACCCCGCCCCTGACCCTGTGACCCGAAATGGGACTCAGAGATCACCGCGGAGACGCGGAGATCGCGGAGGATTACCTTTGGTGCACTACGGTGCGTGGTCGGCGGTTCGCCACCAGCAAAAACGACTCCGCGCTCTCCGCGGCTCCGCGGTGATCCTTTAGTCGCGGCGCGGCCCGAGTGAGGCTACTGAGGCGGGTTTGTCGGGGTGGGGTGGGTGCCCGGGGGAGGAGGGATGCCGGGAGGGGTGGGTTCGGTGCCGGTCGTGGCGGCGGCCAGCTTCTCGGTCATCATGCCGATCGTCCAGCCCGGAGAGCTGTCCCGGATGGTGTCGAGCCCCTTCATCGCGCGGGCGTACTTCGCCTTGTCGTCCGCGTCGAAGAAGATCACCGGCGGACCCTGGGTGGGTTCCTTCGACTTGGCCGCGCGGTACCAGACCTTGAGGCGGTCCACGGCGTTCTCGTCGGTGAGCGTCTCGTTGTTCACGTGGAAGACGCCCGCCTC
>DATFUN010000244.1:0-2580 GCA_035260805.1 Myxococcales bacterium
CCGGAGAGGGTCCGGCCGGCGTCGAGCAGGCGGCGATAGAGCCGCTCCTGGCGCTCCACGGTGCGCGGGTCGAGCCGGCCCGCCTCGAGCTGGCGGGCCAGCTCACGCGCCTCGGCCGCGAGCGGTCCCGCGGCGCCCGACGCGCCCTCGGCCTGCATCCGCTCGAGCTGCTCCGCGAGCTGGCGCTGCCGGGCGGCGAGCGCCCGCAGCTGTTGCAGCACGGCCTGCCCGCCGGGTGCCATCATCGGGAGGAGGCCCTGCGCATCACCCATCATGCCCTGCTGCTGCCCCGCCATCCGCGCCAGCTGCTCCATCGCCTCCTGGAACCCCGACCCCGACTGTGCCCCCGCGACCTGCTGCGCCGTGCGGACCAAGGTGAGTGCTGTCGCGTTCAGCGCGTCGAGCGCCTGCTCGGCGTAGGCGGCGGCGGTGGTGGCGTTGGGATCCGCCTGCTCGAGTTGCTCGCGCGCCAGGCGCATCTGGTTCTGCGCCATGCCGATCGCCGCCTCCAGCTGCGGCGGCACGAGCGCGTGGCGTCCCGCCGCCTCGCTCACCTGGCGCTCGATGGCACTGGTCCCCTCTTCGATCGCGGCCTGGTTGCCCCGCGTCGCGGCGCCGGCTTCGCCGCGGCGCAACGCCTCGGCGATGCCTTGCTGGCGTCCCGCGAGCGCCGCGGTCTCACCCAGGGCGCGGTCGAGCGCCGTCAACGTCTCCTGCTTCCACGCCGCGGTGAGGGAGTCGCGCTGGCGGCGCAGCTCATCAGGCAGGTCGCCCAGCGAGTCAGCGGCCTCCTGGCCGCCGCGGCGCGCCCCGCGCGAGTCGCGCTGCGCCGCCGCGCTCGCCGCCTCCTGCATCGCCGCACTCGCGCGGCGCGCCGCCCCCTGCGGCCGGGTCAACGGAACATCCCGCCCGGCCCGATCGAGCCCCTGCGCGAGGGAGTCGGTCCGCTCGGCCAGCATCCGCTCCGCCGCCGCGGCGGTCGAGTCCGCGCGAGTCGCGTCCTCCCGATTCCACTCGGTCTGGCGGCGTGCCAGATCTTCCGCGTCCTGCGCGAGCGACGCAAGCTCGCCCTCGATCGCGGCGCGCCGGAACAGCTCCTGAGTGCGCTCGAGCTCGTGCCGCAGCTGCTGCTGCGCCTCCGCGAGGCGCTGCAACGCCTGGCGCGTGGCCTCGGGGTCGAGCCGGGCCAGCGCGTCCTGCAGCTCGCGGAGCCGCTGCTCCAGCTCCGGCGTGAGCGCGCGCTCCAGCATGTCCTGCACTTCGCGCAGCCGATGCTGGAACGCGGTGTCGTTCACCCCCGCGGCCTCGGCCGCGCGCGCGATCTCGTCCACGGCGCGCGCCAGCTCCGCCACGCGGTCGGCCATCGCCGCCTGCTGGCGCGAGATTTCCTCGGCACGCTGCGTCGCCTGGAATGGGAGTGTGCCCGCCTGACCGCCCGGCTGGCGCGCGGCGCCGCCGCTCGCATCGCGGTTCCGCTCCTGGGCGAGGTCGCGCGTGCGGTCGCTCAGGTCCTGCTGCGCCGCGGAGAGCGACTCCGCGGCGGTGGTGACGGTGCGCGCCGCTTCCCGCGCCGCTGCGCGCAGCTCCTCCATGCTCGGCAGCCGCAGCGCCAGCTCGGGACTGCGTCCCCGGTGCGTCGCCGGAGCAGGCGCGTTGTCCCACGCCTCAACGTAGACGCGCAGTGTGTCGCCGGGCAGGAGACCGCGGCGCTGCGCGTCGAGCTGCCCTTGAATGATGGCGCGGTCCCCCGCGCCGCTCACGTCGAGCGAGTCCCGCACTGCCTCGCCGACGCGGCCCGTGCGACTGACCCGCCAGCTCACGACCGTGAGCCGCGAGATGCCGTGGTCGTCGCGCACGTCCACGACGAGCGGCTGGCGTAGCGAGAGAGGCAGCGTGGTGTCGCGTCCCGGGACGGGGAGCGTCACGACCGGCGCCGAATCGGGCACGACAACGACGTGCAGCTCGGGCGGGGTCCCTCCCCCGTCCGCGCCGGTCCCCCAATCGAACGGCGTCCCGTCGCGTGTCTGTGCGGCAAACCGCCACACGCCGCTCGCGCCGGGCGTGAAGCGCCCTTCAATGCGGGCGCCGTCTACCCGCAGCGGCGCCGCGTGGCCCCCCTCGGTCCTCGTCCACGCCGCATCCGCGAGCGGGACGCTCGCGGCGCCGCTCGTGACGATCTCCGTCCCCGCCGGCAGCAGTACGGGATCCGGACCCACGAGGAGGGGCTCGTCGCTGCGATCGATGTAGGCCGGGAATCGCGCGGTGAGCGCAAGGTCGGCGAGGAAGGCGGGGAGGGCGACGTCGATCTTCAGCTCGGCACTCGTGCGACCGCCGCTCGCCGCGCGCACGAACAGGTCGGTCTCGAGCGGTCCGAGGCGTCGCTCGGCGCTCCCGAGGCCGTCGAGGGCGAGCAGTGCCGGATGCCACGGCTCGCCGGGCCCGCGCGTCCACAGCGTCGCGCGTATCGCGCCGGGCACGGTGACGCTGACGGTCACGCTGTCGCCGCGGCGCACGCAGCTCCGGTCCACCGCGAGGCGTACGGGCGCGCGGGCGTCGCGCCACGCCCGCACCGGATTCCAG
>DATFUN010000245.1:0-3380 GCA_035260805.1 Myxococcales bacterium
AGCACAGCCCCGCGAGCATCGGTGCGATGTCTTCCAACGGAAGCAGGGTCTCGGCGGCGCCGCAGGCGCGGGCGGCGGCGGGCATGCCGAAGACGACGCTGGTCGCCTCGTCCTGCGCGAACGCCGCGCCGCCCGCCCGCCGGATGGCGAGCAAGCCCTGGGCGCCGTCATCGCCCATCCCGGTCATGACCACCCCCACGGAATGCGCGCCGATCGACTCCGCCAGCGAGAGCAGCAGGCGGTTCGCGGAAGGGCAGTGCAAGCCCGTCGAGCGCGGCGTCCGCAGGCGCGAGCCGTCGTCCAGCTCGAGATCGCAGCCATCGGGCGGCAGGTAGACGTGCCCGGCCTGGGCGGCATCGCCGTCGCGCGCCACTGACACGCGGAGCGCCGCCACCTCGGACAGCCAACGCGTCAGCCCCGGGGTGAACCCGGCGGCGATGTGCTGCGCGATCAGGACCGGCGCGGGCAGGTCGGCGGGCAGGCCGCGCAACACCACCGAGAGCGCGGGCGGACCGCCGGTCGACGCCACCAGGCCGATGGCGCCCACGCCTCCTCCGCCGGCCCGGGAGAGCCCGCCGCGGCCGGACTTGTGCCGGCGGACCACCGGCACCTCGGCCATCAGCCGTACCGCCTCGGCGACGCGCCGCCCGAAGCGGTGCAGCTCGTCCTGCGCCGGGCCCGGTTTGGAGATGACCTCCAGCGCCCCCGCCGCCATGGCGCGGAAGGAGAGGTCGAGCTGCCGATCCTCGCTCACCGCGCAGACCATCAGCACCCGCGCGGGCGACTCGGCCATGATGGCCGCGGTGGCCCCCAGGCCGTCGAGCCGCGGCATGTTCACGTCCATGGTGATCACGTCGGGGCGCAGCTGGCGGGCCTTCTCGACCGCCTCGACGCCGTCGCGCGCCTCGCCCACGATGCTCAGGTCCTGCTCCTGCGCGAGCAGGGCCATCAGCGCGTTGCGCATGGTGAGCGAGTCGTCCGCCACCAGGATCCGGATCGGCTGGCGGCGCGTCATGCAGCCCCCTGCCGGCGGGCGATCACCGCTTGGACCTCGGCGAGCAGGCGTCCTGCGGCGCAGTCCTTCTTGCTCAAGAACCCGTCGGCGCCGGAGGCCGCGCCGCGCTGCCGGTCGGCGTCGGAGTCGCGCGCGGAGACGAGGATGATGGGCATCGCCTCCAGCTCGTGCCGGCGGCGCGCCTCGAGCGTCAGCTCGAACCCGTCCATCTCGTCCATGCCGATGTCGGAGACCATCACGTCGTACGAGGAATGGCGCAGCTGCTCGAGGGCCTGGCGCCCGCTGGAGGCGGTGTGCACGGAGTAGCCACCCGCCTCGAGCGCGGTGCGGTGCAGCGCGCGCGCGGTGAGCGAGTCGTCCACCACCAGCGCCCGGCGCGTCCCGGTGAGCGAGGCGTCGCGCCTCTCGAATCCGGAGAGCCAGTCGGGCCGCACGATGAGCACCAGCTCGCCGCGCGCCAGGGTCGCGGCGCCCTGGTAGGCGGCCAGGTCGCGCACTTCGGGCGGGAGAGGCCGGATGACCAGCTCGCGGTCGCCGACCACCTCGTCGACGGCGAGCGCGATCCGCCGGCCTTGCGACTGGAGCACGAGCAGCGGCTGCCCGTCGTGCGGCACCTCCGGCTGCCGGAGCGCGAGGAGCGTCCCCAGGTCCTGCACCGGGATGAGCTGCTCGCGATGCGAGAGCTGCACCCGCGTGCGCGCCACCCGCAGCTCGGCGGAGCGGGCGAGCAGCGAGGTCTCCACCGCGGCCATCGGGATTCCGAGCTCGTGCTCGCCGCAGCGGACCACCAGGACCGGCGAGCTGCCCAGCTCCGCCGGGAGCGTCAGCGTGAAGCGGGTGCCCTGGCCAGGCGTCGACTGGACCTCGATGTGTCCCTGCAGCCCCTGGATCTGGCTGCGGACCACGTCCATTCCCACCCCGCGGCCGGACACCTCGGTGACCGTCCGGCGGGTGGAGAACCCGTTCCGGAAGATGAGCTGGTGGAGCTGCGCCGGCGTCATCGCGTCCAGCTCGGCGCCGGGCACGATCGAGAGGTCGCGCGCCGCTTGCTTGATCAGCGCCAGGTCGAGGCCGTTGCCGTCGTCGGAGACCTCGATGAACAGCATGTTGCCCTGCTGCTCCACGCGGACCACGACGATGCCCTCGCGGTGCTTGCCGCGGGCCTCGCGGACGTCGGGGACCTCCAGCCCGTGGTCGACCGCGTTGCGCACCAGGTGGACGAGCGGTCCGCGCAGCGCCTCGAGCACGCGCCGATCGAGCGACACCTCGCCGCCGACGATCGAGAGCCGCGCCAGCTTGCCCGACCGCTTGCACAGGTCGCGCACCGACCTGCGCAACGGCTCCAGCACGGTGCGCACCGGCAAGGTGCAGATCGTCTTCAGCTCGTCCTCCATCGAGGCGACGATGTCACCCGCTTCCTCGCCGTCCGCGGAGAGGGCGCGCTGCACGCCCATCAAGAGCGCGCGCACCTCCGCGGTTTGGGCGAGGATCCCCAGGCGGGCGAGCTGCGAGAGCCCGCGCTCCAGCTCCCGGCGGCGCTCTTCCAGGCGCAGCCGCACCTCGCGCAGCCGCTCCACCTCGTGCAGCAGCGACACCACCTCGCGAGTGCGCACTCGCCAGCTACCCGCGTCCTCGGCCGCGCCGACCTCCTCCTCCGGGGCGGGCTCCGGGGGGACGGGCTCGGCTCGCGCCTCTCGCGCCTCGCGCGCCTCACGCTCACGCTTGGTGGATTTCTTCTCCTTCTCCTGCGCGGCGGCCGTCTTCCCCTTGTCGGGGCCCGCCTTGCCGTTGTTCGCGGCCGGCTTGCCCGGTTCGACCGCCTGCACCGCGTGCCGGACCGCCTCGAGCAGCTTGTGGCTGGGCTTCAGGTCCGGCAGGTCCGACTTGGCAGTGGTGGCGCGCAGGTGCGCCATCCAGGTGTCCAGCGTCTTGAGCAGGGCGTCGGTCAGCGCGCCCGGGAGCGCGGAGCTCTTGCCCCGCAGCGGCAGCACCGCGTCCTCCATGCGGTGGGCCAGCTCCGACAGCTCGGCCAGTCCCAGGGTGGCGGCGCTGCCCTTCAAGGTGTGCAGCCCGCGCGCGAGGTCGTCGAAGCGCGACTGCTCGTGCGCCTTCTCCAGCTCGATGAGGTGGTCGGTGACGCGCTCGGCGATCTCCTTGCATTCGTCGAGGAACCCCGGGAGCAGCTGCTCCATCATCGGATCAAGCATCGCGCTTCTCCGATGCGCGCCGGTCCATCAGCAGGCGCAGATCGAGCAAGTTCACCTGGTGGAGCCCGGGGAGGGTCACTTCCGCGACGGCGCCCGCCTGTCGCGCGCGGGCCTCCTCGACCAGCGCGTGCGGCAGCGGCACCGGCTTGGGGATCCGC
>DATFUN010000246.1:0-3743 GCA_035260805.1 Myxococcales bacterium
GGCACAGCAGTGCGGCGAATGCGCGGAGCTGCGGCATGGTGGTTTCTCCTGGCAGGAGGCCACCCTCTTACCAGAGAACGAACCGCCGCGCCCTTTCAGGTGTTGGGCCGCCCCGCTTCGATCATGCGCGCGCGCGTCTGCAGGACGGTGAACGCGACCCGCCGGTTCGTCGCGCGGCCGGCGGTGCTCGCGTTGGTGGCGATGGGCCGCCCCTGCCCGAACCCGACCGCGCGCAGCCGCTCGGCCGGCACCCCCTTCGATTCCAGGTAGGCCGCCACCGCCTCCGCGCGCGACTGCGCCAGCACGATGTTGCGCAGCGCGCTGCCGCGGTCGTCGGTGTGTCCTTCCACCTGGACCAGGAGCAGATCGGGATGGCTGAGCAGCACCGCGGCCACCTGATCGAGCAGCTTGTGCGACTGCGGCCTGATGGTCGCCTTGTTGGTGTCGAATCGCACCTGCTCGACGATCTCCACCCTGCTGGAGGAGACGATGACCATCTGGCGCGCGCCCATCGGGCACCCGTGGTTCGCGACCGGGCCCGGCTGGTCGGGGCACGAGTCGTCGGAATCGGGGATGCCGTCGCCGTCGCGATCGGAGGGCGCCTCGGGGACGTACGCGGCCAGGACCTTGGTCGACTCGGCCGGCACGGGCGGGCAGGTCAGCGCTTCGGAGAAGACCTGCACCGGCAGGGGCGCGGGGCGGACCAAGGGGCGCAGCGAGGCGGTGCTGTCGTTGCAAGCCGAGGGAGACCAACCGACCCCGAAGAGGAAGCGGGCGCGCGGCGCCCCCACGCCGTCCGTCAGAGCGCCTCCGCCGGCCAGGTCCACCGCCAGGCCGCGGACCGGGCAGATGGTGGTGCCGACGCGCCATTCGGCGGGCGAGGTGCCGGCCGCGAATCCAGCGCGCAGGAACGTGCGCGCTTCCATCTCGGCGTACACCCGCCGCGGGAGCCATGCCCGCGAGCGGGGAGGCAGGTACCCCAACCCGGCGCGCAGCCCGCCCTCGTTGCCGGTCTTCACGTCGAGCAGCTCGTGCGGAGGGCGCAGCCGCAGGAACGCGTTGCCCAGCAGGTCGAGGTCTCCGCGCCCGCTCTCGACCAGGCGGCGGCCGATGGCGAGCAGACCCTCGGCGCGGACGCGTCCGTCGTCGGTGAGCGTCCGTCCCCGGGCGGTGGGGAACTCCAGCGAGACCTGCGTGGCCAGGTCGATGCCCGCCCACTCCTGCCGGAGCAGCGCCAGGCGGGGCGTGAGCCGGAGGTCGCCGACCCCCCCCAGCAGCGAGGAAGGTCCGCGAGAGGAGGGCGGAAGGTTCGAGAGGTCGCCCTGCTGCGAGTAGGTGACGGGGAGCTGGGCGGAGACGGAGAGGGGCCCCAGGAGGTGCGCCTGGAGCGACAGCCAACCACCGGTGCGGTTGCGGACCAGCACGTCCTCGGATCCGGACTGCGACTTGAAGGTCAGCGGGTGGACCGCGTAGTCGGTCCAGGTGCGCACCTCGAACCGCTGCTCGCCTGGAAGCGGCGGTCGCGCTCCCTCGACGGCGGCGAAGCCGTCTCCGCCCGCCGCCGGGCGGAAGAGCGAGACGTCCATCCGGGTCGCTTGTGCCCGGGCCGCGAGCGGCAGCGCCACCACGGCAGCGAGGGCCAGCGCGCGCGCGCGGCGCCTCGGAAGGACGGCGAGGAACGCGGCGACGGCGAGCAGTGGCCAGGCCGTCCCGCCGCCGGCGCACCCGCCGCGGGCCACGCCGGACTCGACGGTGTTGAAGGTGCTCTGCGCCGGATCGCTGACGTTCTGGTCGGCGTCCACGGCGGCGGCGGAGACGTGATGCGCGCCGAATGCCAGCGCGGCGGAGGGAAGCAGCGTCCACTTCCCGTCGGGAGCGACTTGTGCCGCGTAGACTGCGCCGTCGAGGGAGACCTGGACCGCGGTGCCCGCCGCCGTGCGGCCGCTGACCACGGGCCGGGAATCCTCCACCTCCGAGCCGTCGGCCGGGGAATCGATGGTGGGGCGCGGAGGAACCACGTCGGAGATGGTCAGGCCGATCGGAGCAGCCGGAAGCGAGACATTCCCGGCGACGTCGGCCGCGGTGGCGCTGAAGTGGTGGATCCCCACTGACAGCTCGCGCTCGGGCGTGCAGCTGAACGCTCCGGCACCGTTCGCGGTTACCTGGCAGAGCGCTGCTCCCGTGATGGCGTCGGTCACCGTGACGGTGCTCGCTGCCTCGGCGCTGCCGCTCAGCATCGGCCGGCGCTTCCGGCTTGGCGAACGGAGCTGGTCGAGGACGGGAGGGGCGGGTGGGGTGGTGTCGATCACCAACGCCCGCGCCATGCTGGGTCCCGAGAAATGGCCTCTGCCGTCCGTCAGCCGGGCCACGAACAGGTAGGGTCCGTCGTCGAGCGCGTTCGGCGGGCGGCACTCCCAATGGCCCGTGGAAGCGACCGTGCCCGAGCAGACTGGAGTCTGCCCGTTCAGGACGGAGACGGATTGCGCTGACAGCGACATGGTGGGGATGGTGCCGGTGAAGAGCGGCGTCGCGATGCGCGTGGGCGACCGCAGCACATCGAAGAGGGGAGTGGACAGCGTGCGCACGCTGAGCGTCTGCGGAGCCGAGGGGCCGCTGCGATTTCCGGCGGGCGTCACCTGGAATGCGTTCATGACGTAGTCGCCGTCCTCGAGCGGGTTGGCCGGGCTGCAGCTCCACTTGCCGGCGCTGTCCACGCGGCCGGAGCAGAGCGTGTGGTCGAACACGGTGACCACGAAGACGTCGTCTCCGGCGTCGCCGGTGCCGGTGAACGTCACCCTTGGATCGGCGGTCGGCGATTCCGGCGCATCCAGGGTGGGCGCACCCGGGAGATGCGTGTCGATGACGAAGGTGACGGTGACGGACGCGCTGACGTTGCCCGCGGAGTCCTGCTGGGTGGCCGAAGGGGCGTGGGTACCGTCTCGGAGGGGTGGCGAGGTGCAGTTCCAGCTTCCCCCGGCGGAAGCGGTGGCCTGGCACAGGACCGTCCCCGACTCGCGGACGGTGACCGTGGCACCCGGCTCGCCGTGCCCGGAGAACGTCGGCTGCGTGACCTTGGAAGGCGTCGGCACCTGGTCCATGGTCGGGGCCGCGATCGAGCTCTTCACCAAGAAGCGATCGGGATTCGACTGCGGCGAGGTGGAATTGCCGCGCTTCAGGGTGGCGACCAGCACGTGGTACCCGTCGGCGAGCTTGACGGACACCTTGCACGACCATTGGCGGCTCGAGACGTTCGCCGCGGTGCAGAGCGCCTTGCCGTTCTCGCTCACCGTCACCGACACGGGCGCGTGGTCGCCGCCGTCCTCGTCATCGTTGTCGTCCTCGTCGTCGCCGTCCCGGTGCTTGTCCCCGCCCTCGCCATTGCCCTGATAGGAGTGCCCGTCCCCCGAGTACACCGACGCGGTCCCGGTCACGACGGGAGAGGAATCCCTGGTCGGAGAAGGCGTCTGATCGATGGTCGGCGCGGCGAGCCCCTGGGAGCGCACGACGAAGTCGATCCCTGCGGAGGCGAACCCGCTGGCGGCGACCTCCGCGGTCCAGGTGTATCCGCCGTCGGCGAGCCGCTGCGTGCAGGACCAGGTCTGATCGCTGCGCACCGTCGCCGGGCAGGTATGCACCACGAGGCGCGCATCGGTGGCGCTCACCTTGACCGCGCTCCCGGAAGCGGCGCTGCTGCGTCCGGAGAAGACCACCTTGCCCGAGGTGGCGACTTGTCCCTGGGCAGG
>DATFUN010000247.1:0-3365 GCA_035260805.1 Myxococcales bacterium
CGAGCGCCGCATCTCCGGGCGCCTCGAAGGAGCGCACCGCGGCGCGCAGGTCGCACCTGCGCCTGCTCCGCCGGCGCGAGGGACGGCGGGCGATCGAGGCGCAGCCTCCCTCCGAGGAGGGGAGCGTGCCGCCCGAGGAGCTTCCGCCCGAGCCACCCTGATCGAGCGGCTACCGTCGAATACCGAACGCGTCCGATCCCGTGCAGGCCTACATCCGCCTGCTTGCCGGCTCGGTGGCCCGTGCCCAGACATTGCTTCCGCGCGAGCGAATGCCCAACTGGACCGAGGAGCCTGTCCGATGCCGGCCTGCACCATGATCCGCGAAGCGCGTGGCGATTGCGCCACCTACGTGTTGTCCGGTCGATTCGAAGGCATCTCTGCGTGGGAGCTCGCCGCCCGGCTGACGGAAGAGCGGCTGCCTCAGGCCGTGCTCGATTTCAGCCGCTGCCACGAGTTCCACGACTACGCGATCGCGGTCCTCGCCCAGGCCCTGTTCGGGCTGGTCGGTCTGCGCGTGAACCTCCGCGGCTTGCGCCAGCACCAGGAACGCGTGTTCAAGTGCTTCGGCGTGGACGTGGCGGAGCTTTCGCATCCGGTCGAGGCGCCCCGCCCGCGGCCGGAGCCCGACCTGGCGCACGAGGCGGTCTAGATGCCCCGGCCGATCTGGAGCGGATCGCTGAGCTTCGGATTGGTCAACGTGCCGGTGAAGCTCTTCTCCGCGACCTCCCCAAAGGAGGTCCGCTTCCACATGCTCCACGACAAGGACGGCGGGCGCATCCAGCAGAAGCGCGTCTGCTCGATCGACGGCGAGGAAGTGCCCTGGGAGCACATCGTCAAGGGGTTCGAAGTCTCCAAGGGGCGGTACGTCACCGTCACCAGGGAGGAACTGGAGGCGTTCGTCCCCAAGGCGACGCGCTCGATCGACATCGAGGACTTCGTCGACCTCCACCAGATCGACCCGATCTACTACGACCACAGCTACTACCTGGTTCCGGATCGCGGCGCGGCGCGCCCGTACGCGCTGCTGCTCGAGGCGATGAAGAAGACCGGGAGGGTCGGCATCGGCCAGTTCGTGCTGCGCACCAAGCAGTACCTGGCCGCGGTACGGCCCATGGGCAAGGCGCTGGCGCTTTCGACGATGCTCTACGCCGACGAGGTGGTCGACCAGAGCGAGCTGGAGGGCTTGCCCGCGGCGGAGGCGAAGCCGCGCGAGAAGGAGCTGCAGATGGCCGAGCAGCTGGTCGAGTCGCTGGCCACCGACTTCGACCCGAAGAAGTACAAGGACACCTTCCGCGAGCAAGTGCTGGCGCTCCTCGAGCGCAAGGCCGAAGGGGAGGAGGTCGTCGCCGAGCCCGCCGAGGAGGCGCCGCGCGGCAAGGTGGTGAACCTCATGGACGCGCTGGCCAAGAGCCTCGCCGCCGCGCGCAAGGGCGAGGGGCCGCAGGCGGGCGACCGGCGCCACCGCCCCGAGGAGGGAGCGCGCGCCGCCGCGCGCACCGCGCGGGCTCCGGCGCGCCGCCGCAAGACCGCGTCCAAGGCCAGGCGGTAGGCGCGCAGGATGGGCTCGAGCGACGCGCGCGAGGTGCGCATCGGCTCGCGGCAGCTCCGCCTGGTCAACCTGGACAAGGTGCTCTACCCCGCGGCCGGGTTCACCAAGGCGCAGGTAATCGACTACTACGTGCGCACATCCTCTGCCTTGCTGCCGCACCTGCGCGACCGGCCGCTCACGCTCAAGCGGTACCCGAACGGCGTGGACCAGCCGCACTTCTACGAGAAGCGGTGCCCGAGCCACCGGCCGCCGTGGGTGCGCACCGCGGAAGCGGACGGCATCCGCTTCTGCCTGGTGAACGACCTCGCTTCCCTGGTGTGGGTCGCGAACCTGGCTGACCTCGAGCTGCACGTGCCGCTCGCGCGCGCCGGCTCCTGGGACCGTCCGGACTCGGTGGTGTTCGACCTGGATCCGGGCGCGCCCGCGGACCTGGTGCAGTGCTGCGAGGTGGGCCTCCTCTTGCGGGGCCTGTTCGACTCGCTGGGCCTCGCCTCCTACGCCAAGACGAGCGGCTCGAAGGGACTTCAAGTCTACCTGCCCCTGAACACGTCCGGCGTGACCTACGAGCAGACCAAGCCTTTCGCCCGCGCCGTCGCCGAGCTGCTCGAGCGGGAGCGACCGGACCGGATCGTCTCCAACATGAAGAAGTCGCTGCGGACCGGAAAGGTGCTGGTGGACTGGAGCCAGAACGACCCGCACAAGACCACGGTGTGCGTCTACTCTCTGCGCGCGAAGGAGCGACCCACGGTGTCCACGCCGGTCACCTGGAAGGAAGTCGAGGCCTGCGCGAAGGGCGGCGGCGCCGGCTCGCTCACCTTCGAATCCGAGGACGTCATCGGCCGCGTCGAGGCGCAAGGAGACCTCTTCGCGCCTGTTCTCGAACGAAAGCAGAAGCTGCCGCGCCTCACGCCGGCGCAGTGATGGAACGAGGGGAGCAAAACACTCCCCCCGCACCCGAACGCTACGGAACTGCCGCGCCTGTACCGCGCCGCAGGACGGCGAAGATCAGGCTGACGACGGCGAGGATCAACAGGATGTGGACCCACGCCCCGATCTGCGCACCGGACACGAGGCCCAGCACCCAGAGCACGAGCAGGATGACCGTGATGGTCCAAAGCATAAGCCGCCTCCTTTTTTTGCAAAGGTAGGCGCGCCCCCTACGTGCAGGAATGGACGAGCGGCCCCCGCCGCCACCTGAGCGGCCAGGAAAGCGCCCGCGTGGCCGGTGCGGGCACCCCGCACCACGATGCCCTTGCGTGCCACCCGAGGGGGCGTGGGACGGTCGTTTTGCTTGAAGACCGACGATCAGGGTGCCGTCCGCCGATCGCTGCGGATCTCAGTCGCCGAGGGCGTGGTCGCCGAGCTGGTCACCGCCTGTGCGAGCGGTGGGGCGATCACGGCATGGGCGCTGTACCTGGGCTTCACCCCCGTGCTGGTGGGCGTGCTGGGCGCCCTTCCGTTCGCCGCGCAACTGGTACAGATCCCCTCGGCCTGGCTCACGCGCGTGCACGGCAGCCGGCGCACGGCGCTGTGGACCATCGGCGTTTCGCGGCAGCTGCCGATCGTGCTGGCGATCCTGCCCTGGATTCCCGTCGAAGAGCCCGTCCAGCGCGCGATCCTGCTCGCGGTCGCGGCGGCGAGCTCGCTGCTCGCGGTTGCCGGCAACAACGCCTGGACCTCCTGGATCAGCGAGCTGGTCCCGGACCGCCTCCGCGGCCGCTACTTCGGAAGGCGCACCGCGTTCTGTGCGCTGGGGAGCACGCTCGGCGCGCTCGGGGCGGGACTCGCGCTCGACCATTCCGGTCCCGGGCCCGGC
>DATFUN010000248.1:0-3814 GCA_035260805.1 Myxococcales bacterium
CCAGCGAAGCGGATGGTTGTTGCGCGAGGAGGGTAGCCAGCAGTGTCGCGATCGCAGCGTGCAATGGGCTCCACTTCTGGCGGCGCCCAACCTAGGATGGCGGAGCGCCTTCACCGGATTCAATCTCTGCGACGCCCGTGAAGTCTAACAAACCCTTATCCTCCTCGTGCGGCACGGCCTGCGTCACCAACGAACCCATGCCGGGAGCCTTCTGACCCGACGCGGAGGTGGGTCATGGTCATCGAAAGGAAGATGGCCTCCAGCCTGCGGCGCTTGCTGCCCCCGACCGCCGAGCTGCACAAGGCGCTGTGGCTCGCGGCCGTGCTGTCGGCGATCACCTGCTCCTACACGCTGGTCAAGGTGGCCCGGGACGCGCTCTTCCTGTCGCGCCTGCCCGCCCAGCAGCTTCCCTACGTCTACGTCCTGGTCGGAATCCTCACGCTCGGCGTGTCGTGGGTCTTCGGCCGCCTCACGCGGCGCGTCTCGCCGCTGCGCGCGCTGAACGGCTCCGCTCTGGTCTCCGCGCTGGTGCTGGTCGCGTTCGCGCTCGGCTTCACCTCGAACCGCGGCTGGCTGCCGGTCGCGTTCTACGTGTGGGTGAACCTGTACGGCCTGATCCTCACCTCTCAGTTCTGGGCGTTCACCAACACGCGCTCCGACCCCAGCGAGGCGAAGCGCATCTTCGGCATCGTCGGCGGCGGCGGGATCGTCGGGGGCCTGGCCGGCGGCCTGGTCGCGGCGCGTCTCGGACACCGCGTGCCGCTCCAGGGCCTCGCGCTGGTCGGCGCCGCGCTGCTGCTGGTGATGGTGGTCGCCATGATGGTCGCGGCGCGCCAGGGACACGTGTCGCATACCGACGAAACTCTGCCCGAGGAGCCGAGCGACACCCCGCTGCACCGCGTTCCCTACGTGCGGTGGCTGGCCCTGGCGGCGCTCTGCTCGGTGATCGTGACCGGGCTGGTCGACTACCAGTTCAAGGTCGTCGCGCAGACCCGCTACGCCGACGCGGCCGGCCTCGCCACCTTCTTCGGGCGCATCTTTGTCTGGGTGAACATCGCCGCAATCGTGATCCAGCTCGCCGGCACCCGTTGGCTGCTGCAACGCTTCGGCGCCGGCACGGCGGCCGCCTTGCTGCCGGCCGGGCTGGCGATCACCGCGACCGCGACCATCCTCTCCCCGCGCATGCGCTGGGTGGTGACGTCCCGGATCTGGGACCAGACCCTGCGCTTCTCGCTCAACAAGTCCGCGACCGAGATGTTCTACTTCCCGCTCGACGTGGGCCTCCGGCGTCGCGCCAAGGCGCTGATCGAGGCCGGGATCGAGCGGTTCGGCGACGGCCTCGCAGGCCTCATCATCGCCGCCACCAGCCTGTTCTTCGTCGTCGGGCCCGCCACGCTGTCCTCGATCATCGCGATCGTCGTGGTGGTGTGGCTGGTGGCCTGGTCCCGAATCAGCCGCGCCTACGTGCGCGAGCTGGGACGCAGCCTGCGCCGCATGAACCCCGACGCGAATCAGGAGCGTGTGTCGCTGCGCGAGAGCAGCGTGTTGAAGGAGCTGGTGCGGGCCCTCGACAACCCCCACGAGCGGGTGGTGCTCCAGGCCGTCGAGCTGCTGCTCGAGAACGCCCCACCGCTGCTCGACGCGCGCCTGCCCAAGCTGCTCGAGCACCGCTCGCCCCGCGTGCGCGCCCGGGCGTTGGAGCGCGCGCGCGAGCATCCGACCCGCGAGACCATGGAGATCGTCGCGCGGCGGATCCACGACCCCGATCCGCGGGTGCGGCTGGAAGCGATGCGGATCCACTGCGCCCTCGACGGGAGCTCGGTACAGGGCCTGGAGGAATACCTCGACGCCGAGGACGCGGGGCTGCGCGCGACCGCGATGGTGTGCCTGGTGGAGCACGCTCCCGCCGGCGAGGCGGAGCACGTGCGGGCACGGCTCGAGGCTCGCACGCGATCGGCCGCCGCGGACGAGCGGGCGGCCGCCGCCGAGGCGATCGGCACGCCGCGCGCCCCGGTCGAGCTGCTGGCGCTCCTGGTTCCCCTGTTCGACGACCCCGACCTCACGGTGCGCCGTGCCGCACTCCTGAGCGTGGGCCGGGCTCGGTGGAAGGACCACGTCCCTACCCTGATGAGAGCGCTCGCCAGCCGCGAGACGGAGGTCACCGCGCGCGAGGCACTGCTCGCCTTCGGCGCCCTGGTCGTGCCGGCACTCGGCGAAGGGCTGGCGGACACCCGACTTCCACTCGAGATCCGCCGGGTGATTCCCAAGGTGCTGGCCGAGATTCCGACCCAGGACGCGATGGATGCGCTGTTCGCGGCCCAGGGCGGCACCGACGTGGTGCTCGACTATCGGGTCCTCAAGGCCGCGAACCAGATCCGGATCTCGAACGCCGAAGTCCAGGTCCCCACCGAGCGGGTGGAGCAGAACCTGGAACGCGACGTCCGCGAGATCCTCGCCACCGAGCTCCACGCCGACAGCCAGGGCGCGTCCGGTGACCAGGCCGACCGGTTCCTGGTACGGGTGCTGCGCGAACGCCGCGATCAGGCCTTCAACCGGATGTTCCGGCACCTGGCGCTGCTGTTCGCGCCGCGTGCGATGTACGCCGCCTACAACGCGGCGAAGTCCCGGAACCCACGAGCCCGCGGCAGCGCCGAGGAGTTCGTGTCGAGCACCGTGTCGGCCGAGCAGCGGGGGTGGATCATGGCACTGCTCCCGAGCGGCACCCTCGAGCAGCGGCGCGAGCTGGCGGAGTCCCGCTACCAGCTCGTGCCGCTCGACCGGCAGGCCTCGCTGGCGGCGTTGCTCGAGAGCCCCGATCAGTGGGTGCGCGCGTGCGCGATCTACGTGGCGGCGCAGCGCCAGGAGCGCGGACTCGCCAGCCGGATACAGTCGGCCCTCGACGCGCCCGATGTCCGCGTGCGCGAGACCGCGGGCTGGGCGATGCAGGCCCTCGCCGGAGCGACGCCATGACCGACACCATGACCCTGGTCGAGAAGACCGTGTTCATGAGCACGGTCGAGGTGATGCAGGGGATTCCGACGGAGGCGCTCGCCCAGCTGGCGGCGCGGGCGGGCGAGGTGCGCGTGGACCGCGGGCGCATGCTGTTCCGCGAGGGCGACGAGGACCAGGGCGCGTTCATCGTGGTCGAGGGCGAGCTCGAGCTGCGAAAGGGCGCCACCACGGTGCGCGTGCTCACCGCCGGCATGGCCCACGGGGAGCTCTTCCTGGGCGAGAACGAGCCCCACCAGTACACCGCCCTCGCCCTCGACGACACCCACCTGCTCAACCTCCAGCGCTCGGACGTCATGGACGCGCTGACCGAGTACCCCGAGTTCGGGCTGGCGATGGTGCAGGATCTGGCGCTGCGCCTGCACAAGCTCACCGAGCGCTTCGTCGAGATGGAGGCGGAGCTGAAGCTGCGCGGGGAGCTTCCCAGCGAGGTGATGGACGGCCAGCCGATCGAGCCCTCGGCGCCGCCCACCCTCGCCCCCCGGCAGAGCCGCTGGTGGCAGCGCCGCCGCAAGTCTCGCACGACCTAGGCGCGGGGCCCTGCAACTCCGCCCCGCGCCGTGTTGCGCGTCCGACTACCGATACAGTGTCTTGAGCCGGCCCCAGCTCGAGATCAGCGCCGGCGTGGTGGTGCAGACGTTCTCGGCGCCCGGGGTCGGCGCGCAGTTGTTTCCCAGCGGCGGATTGGTTCCGGTGTAGGGGTTGAGCGAGTCGAACATCACCCACGATCCGGTGCCGTCCGGGGAGCGGCCGACGGCGCGGTCCGAGGCGCCGGCCTGCGCGTTGTAGGCGTACGCGTCCACCT
>DATFUN010000249.1:0-5301 GCA_035260805.1 Myxococcales bacterium
CACGTCGATCCACTGCGCGATGCGCCCGCCGAACGCGGTCCCCAGCGGGTTGCCGTCGCCGGGCAGCACCGACTCGGTCATCACCACCCGAGAGGCGCGCGGGGTCTTCTGTCCGGTGGTACCCGCCTGCGTCATGCCCTCACCTCGAAGCGCTGCAGCAGCCGCGCTTGATTGGACAGATCTCGCAGCGTAGCGACCACCTTGCCACGATCCGGCGCGTCGAGGCGGAAGACCGGCAGGATGGCCTCCACCGGGCCTGCCGCATCGGAGGCGCGCGCCGCCCACGTCCCCAGGTTGACGTACAGCCTCTCCACGCCCGGGCGTCCCTCCTGCACCGCCCAGTCGATCACGTGGGTGTGTCCGAGCACGAGGATGTCCGGCGGTGGAGGTTTACCGGGGATGTTGCGCGCTCCCTCCAGCGCGCCCAGGGCCGCGTGCCCGGCGCGCTCCCAGAGGTCGTCGTCGTCCTTCAGCCTGCCGCGGATCCGTTCCGCGGTGGCGAGCCAGGACACGGCCCGGGACATGTAGCCGTTCTCCACCAGGATCTCGACGAAGGCGTCGATGAACCGCTCGAACATGCCCGCCTTGAGCCAGCGCTCGAGCACCGGCACCACCCGCTCCTCGGGCCGCAGCGCAATCACGCGGTCCGGGTCGATCGCCACGTTGCTTCGCGGCAACTGGTGGCGGAGGAAGGGCACGATGGCGTGGTGGATGATCGAGGTCATCACCTCGCCGCCACCGGTCGGCGTTGCGTTCGAGGGGTCCCAGCCGTGGCCGTGCTGCAGCACCACCACCCGCTCGCCCGCCTTGCGCACGGCCATCGTCTCCACGTGCATGCCGGACAGGCCGGCGAAGTCGAGCGCGGCGCGGCCTTCGGGCGTGGCGAGATGACGGTCGTGGTTGCCGGCCACCAGCGTGACCGGGGCCTCGCCGCAGAGCGCCTCCAGCGCGTCGAGCGCGACGGGATTGTTCTCGCGGATCGAGGCGCAGACGCTGGTGAGCGGCGGCGCGGGCCGCTCCTCGAGGGGCACGTCGAGCGCCCGCGCGAACTTCGCCAGGCCCCGGCCGGGCGGGAGCGAAGCGGTCACGTCGAAGATGTCTCCGAGCAGCACCAGCTCGCTGTCGGGCGTCCGGGCCACCACCGAGCACAGGTCGGCGAGCCGCATCCCCTGCGATTGATCGTGGAACATCCTGGCGAGACCCGTCCCGCCCAGGTGCAGATCGCTGACGACGAAAAGGGTCGGCATCGCGGCGCGCGAGTCTACCGCGCCCGGCGCCGCGCGCTCTTTCCGGGCCTTGCGCGGTGCCCTTCCGCCGCGAGGAGCTGCGCCTGTTCGTGGGCCACTTGCGGAGCGAGGGTGCCGCCTTTCCGCACCACCCGCCACCAGGGCACGTCGTCGAGCTGGTGCAGGGCGCGGACCACCGCGCGCGCTCCGCCCGGCCGCCCGGCCCGCAGCGCCACTTCGCCGTACGAGAGGACCCTCCCGCGCGGGATGGCGCGCACGACACGCCGAACGGCGCGTGCGAACGAGCCGAGCGCAAGTCCCGAGGGCACGCCCGCAGTCTAGACCAGGCCAAAAAACATCACAGGCAGCGCGGCCCTTCGCCCGGCCGCATCCCACGTCACCCATGTTACAAAGCGCCCATGGACGTCGTGCTCATCGACCTCGCCAAGGACCCGCTCACCAAGCTCTACGGCGCGTACCGCACCTGCTACACGCCCAAGACTCCGCGCGAGGTCTGGGAGGACATCGCCAAGGGAGAGGTCACCCGCGAGAAGATCGCGCAGTTCGTCGAGGAGCGCCTGAAGACGGGGCACGTCTCGCCGCTCGAGCAGGTGGTGTTCTGGTTCGGCATCGGCGGCGTCTCGCGCTCGCTCTCGCACCAGTTCGTGCGCCACCGCATCGGCATCTCCTTCGAGCAGCAGTCGCAGCGGTACGTGCGCTTCACCGGGAAGAACGAGGAGCGGCTCGAGTTCGTGATGCCCGACTCCTGGCGCGACGCCGGCCGGGAGAAGGAGTTCGAAGGGCTGATGGCCGAGATCACCCGCGTGTACCGCGAGGCGGTCGCCGCGGGCATCCCGGCCGAGGACGCCCGGTTCGTCTTGCCCAATGCCGCGCCGACCAACTTCCAGATCATGGTGAACTTCGCCGAGCTGCTGCACATCGGCGACCTGCGGCTCTGCACCCGCGCGCAGTGGGAGATTCGCCAGATGATCGCCAAGATGCGCGCCGAGCTGATGCGTCAGGTTCCGGAGCTAGCCCGGTACATGCAGCCGAAGTGCGGCGAGCGGCGCATGGGGTACTGCGACGAGGACCTCAAGGCATACGAGGCGTGCCCTCTGTCGGCTGCCCGGCCCCACAAGCTTCAGGTCATCGAGGTGTTCAAACGTGTGCGGGCGGAGACGGGCAAGCCGATGCGCGACCTCTCCGAGTCCGACCTTCACGCGGCCGAGGCATTTCGCGAACCTGCCACGCCCAAGACCTGAACAGGCGTTGCTCCCGGTGGCCGATTGGACGGGTTGGCCAGTCCACGGTAGGGACCGTGTGGCCTTGGACGGTCAGGGAGCAGACGAGTCGCGATGAAAGCCCAGCTTGCTCGCGTTCTTCGCTCCGGGGCGCCCCACCTCCACCTCGAGCCGCCTCCAGCGCCGCTGCCCCTGCAGTGGCTGCGCGATCTGTCGCTCGCCTGGCTGCTGGTTCCGCTGGCGTTCGCCAAGCTCTCGGCGCTGGCGTTCGGCATCCTGGACATCGACGAGTCCGACTGGTCGATCGCGGGGCGGCTGCTGGGCGAAGGCGTCCTGCCGTACGTCGGGTTCGTCGAGAAGAAGCCGATCCTCTCCTTCGTGTTCTACCTGCCGGCGGCCATCGCCGGGTACCGCCAGTGGGTCATGCAGCTCGTGGCGCTGGCGTGGATCTTCGCCACGGCGCTGCTCGCTGGACGCGCCGCGAAGGAATGGACGCGGAGCGACGATGCCGGGCGTGCCGCGGCCTGGCTGTACGCGCTCGCTGCCTGCGGCGGCATTCCGGCGGTGAACGCCGAGACGATGATGAACCTGCCCGCGGCCGCCGCTCTGTGGTGGTTCGTGCGCGCCGAGCGGTCGCGCAGGCTGCGCGATGCCGCGCTGGTGGGCGCGCTGGTCGCCGCGGCCTCCCTGTTCAAGCACCAGGCCGGGATCCTCCTGGTTGCGTTCGCGCTGACCATGGCGTGGGAATGGTTGCGCCGGCGCTCGCGCGAGGCGGCGCGCGTGGCCGCGCTGCTCTGCGGCTTTGCGCTGCCGTGGATCGCGGTCGCGGCGATCTACTGGCGGCTGGGGCACCTGGGCGAGTTCCTCGAGTGGAACGTGTGGCGCAACCTGGGCTACGCGACCCATGCCGCGGGGTCCCCGTGGCCGCGCCTCCTGAAGGGCCTGATCGCGGGCGCGTTCGCCGCCGCGCCGCTGCAGTGGTGGCTGGCCACTCGGGAAGCGCGCTTGCCCACCGCCGATCCGGCGCGCAAGGGCTTCTTGCTCGCGTTCGGTCTCACCTGGATCCCGGTCTCGCTGGGCGGCCGGTACTACGAGCACTACTTCCTGCAGTTCCTGCCGGTGCTGGCCATCCTGGCAGCTCCGGCGGCGCTCGCGCTGCTCGAGCGCTGGGACGATCTGCTGCCGCGGAGCCGCCGCGCTCTGGCGTTCTTCGCGCTGTTCCCGGTGGTGTTCTGGGCGGGTCACGGGTTCGTGCGCGGCATGATCGGCCAGTGTCCCCTGCAAGAGACCCGCGCCCGCGAGATCGCCGGCTGGCTGCGCCAGAACACGGCGCCGACCGATCGCCTCTTCGTCTGGGGTCACTACAGCCCGCTCTACTATCTGGCGGATCGGCTGCCCGGCACCCGGTACTACGCGGCGAGCGTGCACGTCGGGGACTTCGACCCGTCGCACGTTCCCGAGACCTTCGACGCCCGCCCGTACGTCTCTCCGCGCGACGTCCGGCAAACCATCGAGGACCTCTCCCGCAGCGGGACGCGGTGGTTCGTGGACACCGCACCCTCGGGCCTGCACGACTGGAACCACATGCCGCTCTCGGCCGCGGCGGAGCTCGACGGGTACGTGCGCGAGCACTACGATCTGGTGGCAGAGCCCGCCGGCGCCCGTGTGTACCGCCGCAGATGACCGAGGCGGCCGAGGAGCCCCTCTCCGCACAGGAGCTGCGTGAAGCCTGGCCGGTCCTCTCGCGCGAGGATCGCGTGCAGGGCCTGCGGCTGTTGCCGCGCGATGAAGCCGAGGAGCTCTTCTTCGAGCTGCCCTCCTCGGAGCAAGCGGCGGTCGTCCTGGCCCTGCCGACGGCGGAGCGGCGCTCCTGGCTGCGCCTGCTCCCGCCGGACGATGCGGCCGACCTGATCCAGGCCGCGCCGCCGCACCAGCGGGACGCGCTGCTGAACCTCCTCGACGACGCCACCCGCAAGGACGTCTCTGCGCTCCTCGCCTACGAGGAGGACCGCGCGGGCGGGCTCATGCACCCGCGCTTCGCGCGGCTCCGGCCGGACATGACCGTCGAGGAGGCGATCACCTACCTGCGCGCGCAGCCCCGCGCGAGCCTGGCCACGCTGTACTTCGCCTACGTCCTCGATCAGGAGCAGCGTCTCCTCGGGGTGGTGGCCGTCCACGAGCTCCTCGCCGCGCCGCGCGGAGCGCGGGTGCGCGAGGTGATGAAGACCGACGTGCTCACCGTCAGCGAGGACCTCGATCAGGAGGCGGTCTCGCGCGTGTTCCGGACGAGCGGCCTCATCGCCATCCCGGTGGTCGATTCGCAGCGGAGGATGAAGGGCGTCGTCACCGTCGACGACGTCGTGGAGGTCGTCAGCGAAGAGGCGACCGAGGACATCCAGAAGCTGGGCGGAACCGAGGCCCTGGGCGAACCCTACCTCAGCATCGCCTTCTCACGGATGCTGAGGAAGCGCGCAGGGTGGCTCTCCGCGCTGTTCCTCGGCGAGATGCTCACCGCCACCGCGATGGGGTTCTTCGAGAAGGAGATCGCGAAGGCGGTGGTCCTGGCGCTGTTCGTCCCGCTCATCATCTCGAGCGGCGGCAACTCCGGCTCGCAGGCGACCTCGCTGGTCATCCGCGCCATGGCCCTGGGCGAGGTGCGGCTGCGCGACTGGCTCCGCGTCATCCGGCGCGAGCTGGCCAGCGGGCTCGCGCTGGGCTCCATCCTGGGGACCATCGGCTTCGCGCGCATCGAGCTGTGGCAGCACTTCCTGCACACCTACGGAGATCACCACCTGCTGGTGGCGATCACGGTGGCGTCCGCGCTGATCGGCGTG